>CAVATZ010000016.1:33215-37250 GCA_963591655.1 Clostridiales bacterium | reverse complement strand
CAATACACATTGTTGAATATTTATATGGAAGAAATCCTCTTGCATTTGATTTACCCCTGTGCTACTATGCAGAAAACCACATAAAGGACTTGCATGGGGGCGAGAATAAGGGACGCTAGTGTCTTTATTCTTGTCCCCATTTTCCGGAGAAATGCAAAGGACATATCTCCGATATGTTCCCTGTGTGTCTTTTTCAGGGTCCCTTATGACCCGATGCTAAGTAGTGAAGCGTGAATGAGAGAAAGCGTTTCTGAAAGGAAGGTAGATTACTTATGGAAAATAATGAAGAACAGCAGCAGATCAGTGTTGCGGAAATGCTGGTAAAGGCCCTGGAGCATGAAGGCGTTGAGTATGCCTTCGGTATCCCCGGCGAGGAGAACCTGGATTTCATGAAGGCCCTGCATGAGTCCAAGAAGATCAAGACCATCATCGTGCGTCACGAGCAGGGCGCTGCCTTTATGGCCGATGTATACGGAAGACTGACGGGAAAGGCCGCTGTCTGCTTCTCTACCCTCGGCCCCGGCGCCACGAACCTCATCACCGGTGTAGCCGATGCCAACGGCGACGGCGCTCCTCTGGTAGCCATCACCGCCCAGGTTTCTACCGATAAGATGCCGCTGACCTCTCACCAGTATCTGGATCTGGAGACCCTCTTCCAGCCCATCACTAAGCGTACCAAGATGGTGATGTCTCCCTCCTCCGTGAACGAGATCGTCCGTCTGGCCTTCAAGTATGCCGAGAGCGAGCGTCCCGGCGCTACCCATATCTGTGTGCCCCAGGATGTGGCCGGCATGCCGGTGCCTGCAGGTGCTGCCCAGAAGCTGATCAAGATCCCTACCCTCGGTAAGGAGTACGCCGATGCCGACGAGCTGGCCTCTGCCATTGCTGAGATCAACCGGGCCCAGCATCCGGTGCTGCTGGTGGGTCACTCTGCCGTTCGCTCCCATGCGGCCAAGGCGCTGACCGAGTTTGCCACCCAGCTTCGTATCCCGGTCATCAATACCATGATGGCCAAAGGCATTATCCCCTATACCAATCCCTACCACCTCTGCACCATCGGCATTCCCCAGAAGGACTATGCCAATGTGATGCTGGATCAGGCGGATCTGGTGATCTGTGTGGGCTATGATATCGTGGAGCTGGCACCGCTCAAGTGGAACAGCCAGAACAACCACCGCATCCTCCACATCGACAGCCGGATGGCCCACATCAACAAGCTCTACCAGCCGGATGTTGAGGTAGTCGGCGACATCAGCCACTCTCTGGAGCACATCATGCTGGCCTGCGATCCCAAGGCTGAGCCGGAGAATTTCTTCGCCATCCGTCAGGAATTCCGGGAGGAAAATGCTGTCTATGCCCACGATGCAAGCTTCCCCATCAAGCCCCAGCGGCTCCTCTATGATGTGCGGAAGATCATGGGACCGGACGATATCGTAGTTTCTGACGTCGGTGCCCACAAGATGTGGATTGCCCGTCACTACGACTGCCACAAGCCCAATACCTGTCTCATCTCCAACGGCTTCGCCACCATGGGCATCTCCCTCCCCGGCTCCATTGCCGCGAAGATGATGTATCCGGAGCGCCGGATTCTGTCCATCACCGGTGACGGCGGCTTCATGATGAACAGCCAGGAGCTGGAGACCGCCGTGCGCCTGAACGTGCCCATCGTGGTGCTGGTGCTGACCGACCAGAGCTATGGTCTCATCAAGTGGAAGATGGACGACCGCTTCCATGATCACTTCCATGTGGATTTCACAAATCCCGATTTCGTGAAGCTCGCCGAGGCCATGAACGCCGCCGGCTTCCGGGTAAATTCCACCGAGGAGCTGATCCCCACGCTGGAGCAGGCCTTCAACTGCGGCAAGCCCGCTGTCGTGGAGTGCCCCGTAGACTACAGCGAGAACGAGAAGCTGACCCAGCATCTCGCCGAGGTAATCCAGCGGTTCAAGAAATAATGATGACTGTTTCACAACGCATCGCCAAAGCGGCCCTGCCCGGAAATACCGGACAGGGCCGCTTTTTTACTTGAATCCATTCCGCTATATCAACTATAATTGTCTTTACACCATTTTCAGGGGAAGGAAGAAAAGCCCATGATCAGAATTGCCACCACAGAGGATGCCGCGGAATTGATCCGGATCTATCAGGAATATGTGCTGCATACCGCCATCACAACTGAATACGAGGTCCCGGCAGTGCCGGTCTTCCGGGAGCGGATCCGGCGGACGCTGGAGCGCTATCCCTATCTGGTCAGCGTCCATGAGGGGCGAATCTGCGGCTATACCTATGCAGGGCCCTTCCGGGTGCGGCCTGCCTACGGCTGGGCCGTGGAAACCAGCATTTACGTGGATCGGAAGGCCCAGAAGCACGGCATCGGCAAGGAACTGTACCAGGCCCTGGAGCGAGCCCTGCAGCTCCAGAACATTCTGAACATGAACGCCTGCATCGGCTATCCGGATGCGGAGGACGAATACCTCACGAAGAACTCTTTCTGCTTCCACGAGCACATGGGCTTCCAGCAGGCGGCAAAGTTTCACAAGGTGGTCTACAAGTTCCGCCGCTGGTACGGCATCGTCTGGATGGAGAAATTCATCGGCCGTCACACAGAACAGCCCCTGCCGGTCCTCCCCTTCCCGGAAGTCGCGGAGACCTTCCTCGCACAGCAGCGGAAAGCAGAGGAGAACAGCCGGGGCTAGGGCATCTCCATTATATATCAGATCTTATATACCCGGCCGGGCTTCCGCTCCGGTGCCGCCGGCATTGCCTCCTTGGGATAGCCCAGGATGCAGTGGCCGATGCCCTCGTACTCGCCCTCGATGCCGAGCTTTTTCAGGATGGCTTTGCCTTCCTCGCTCTCGAATTCCTCCTTCGCGCGATGAATCCAGCAGGAGCCCAGCCCCAGTGTATGGGCCGCCAGCATTAGATTCCCCATCACTAGGCTGCCGTCATAGAGATAGGTGGGTCTTGCTTTCGGTGCCAGCACCACCAGCACGGCCGGTGCCCCGTAGAAGGGGTCGAAGCCCTCCTGCCAGCCGCCGATCCTCCGGTTCATCTCTGACAGCTGGTCCCGGACAGCGCGGTCTGTCACGGAAATGATGATGGGGCACTGCTGTCCCATGCCGCTCGCTGCATAGAGCCCCGCCTCGATGACGGCGTCGATATCCTCCTGCTTCGGCATATCCGGCAGATAGCCCCGGACACTTCTTCTCTCTTCCATTGCCTTGATCACTTCATTCATGTTCTGCCTCCTCGATGTCTGTGCCGGAAAAAGCCCCGGCAGTACCTTACCTTGACAGGGAATATTATAGCCGCTTTTCTGAAAATGTGGTAACTGTTTAGCACCGCATCGCTGCATCCGAGGGCTCACATATACGCAAAATACTCTTCCTGTGTGATCTCGAACAATCGACAGATGTTCTCCTTCGAAAAAGCCTCTTCCGGGGGCATCATACGGCTGACGCCCTCCCTGCCCACAGAGATCACATCATCCGCCAGGCGGCGGGCCAGATTCAGTTCGTGGAGAGTGATGACAATGGCCATGTTCTCCTCATGCGCCAGTGTTTTGAGAATCTTCATAAGCTCCACCTTCCCCTTGATGTCCAGAAAGGACATGGGCTCGTCCAGGAGCAGAAGCACTGGGGTCTGACAGATGGCCCGGGCCAGGAGGATCCGCTGCCGCTGTCCGTCACTGATCTTCGTGAAATCCCGCTCTGCGAGCTTCTCAGCCCCCACCAGCCGCAGCGCCCGGTGCACGATTTTCCGGTCCTCTTCAGACAGAATGCCGAGACGTCCGGTATAGGGATAGCGTCCCATGGCAGCGGCATCAAAGCAGCTCATGTAGTCACTGCGTCCGCCCATGGGCAGAAAAAGCGCCAGCTTCCCGGCGCGCTCCGTAGCTCCATGGGCCGCCAGCTCCTTCCCGTCCAGCAGGATCTGTCCGCCCTTCGGCGCAAGCTGTCCCGCCAGGGTCTTCAGCAAAGTGGATTTTCCCGCTCCGTTGGGACCGATGATGCCGAGGATGCGTCCGCGCCGGGC
>CAVATZ010000016.1:0-32875 GCA_963591655.1 Clostridiales bacterium | reverse complement strand
CGGGCAATGAGGTCACAGAAGAGGCAGAAGGCAGCACCGCCCAGAGCACAGCCCGGCAGAACATGCAGGGGCTTTCCGCTCCGCAGCAGATGCTTCACAAGATGCGGCACCGCAATGCCCACAAAGGAAATGGGCCCGGCGAAGGCCGTGACACAGGCCGCCAGCAGACTGGAAAGCAGGACCAGCAGCATAGCGAAGCGCCGCACCGGCACGCCCACGCTCCGGGCGTAGCTCTCTCCCATCTGGTAGGCCCCCATGGGCTTTGAAAGCAGAAAGGACCAGCAAAGACAGGGCATAACCACCACAGCAGCAGCGCCGACATTGGCCCAATTGCTGCCGGAAAAGCTGCCCATGGACCAGTTGTGAAGGTTCACGATGTTGGAATCCTGGGCAAAGGCCACCACGAGATCCGTGATGGCGGAGCAGATATAGCCGATCATGACGCCGCAGATCACGAGAATCCCCATGTGCTTCACCCGCCGGGCCACCGCCAGTACGAAAAGCATCGCCAGCATTGCCCCGATGAAGGCCGCGAGAATGAGTGCCGCGGAGCTCACCAGCAGGCCCTGGTTCAGAAACAGCACCATGGTTAGGGCCACCGCCAGCTTGGCGCCGCTGGAAATGCCCATGACGAAGGGCCCTGCGATGGGGTTCGCGAAAAAGGTCTGGAGCAGGTAGCCCGCCGTGCTGAGGGCAGCCCCCAGAAGCACCGCCATCAGGGCCCGGGGCAGCCGGAGCTGCAGAAGGATGCCGTTCGCGAGACCCTTTTCTTTCCCGGACAGCACGCCGAGAATCTCCGCCGGAGACAGAGCCACGCTGCCCCAGAACAGATTCAGGACAAAGAGCAGCAGCAGGGCCGCAGCCATCAGAAAATATGCAATTGTCAATCGTTTTCTGCTGCCCATAACATTTCCCTCATTGTGATGCTGAACATTTACTTCAGCCGCGTCAAAAACCGAAGCTCTCCGTCCGCCGGCGTGCCTTCTGTAAAGACCTTGTTCATATCCAGGATCAGGTCCGCGAGAGACATGCTCTGCTGGAAAAGGCTCTGAGATGTCACCCAGACATCGCCGTTCTGCACCGCCTTGAAGTCCGCCAGCATGGGGCACTTCTCCACCAGGGTCTTCCGACTTTCCACCATGCCCTCGATGGTGCTGTTGTAGATCAGGATGTCCGCATCCTTGGCCCCGGCATAGAAGTCCTCCAGAGACAGGCTGATGGTGGCCAGATTGTTGCCGTCGTCCATAAGACCGGAAAAGACGTAGCTGCCGCCGGCCATGTCGATCATTTTCGCTACATAATCGGATCCCTTCCGCACCGTGATCAAGTTGTTGGAGGTGACTGAGAAAAACGCGACCGTTTTTCCGGTGGCTTCCTGTGTCAGAATCGGTGCAATCCGCTGCTCCGCTTCCGCAAAAACCTGCTCCGCCTTCTCCGTTTTATTGAGCAAGATCCCATAAAGCTTGATCCACTCCATCCGCCCCAGCGGATCACTCTCGTAGCTTGAGCGCTCCACCAGCACAGGAATCCCGAAGCCTTCCAGCTCCTCCTTCACTTCAGGCGTGTGATAGATCATGGTGTTTTCGATGGCGAGGCCGCAGTTTGCTGCGAGAATCCTCTCATAATCCGGCATGCTGTATTTCCCTGCATATTGTATACTGCCTTCCGCCATAGCTGCCTTCACCTCCGGCAGATACCAGGAATTTTCCTTTGTGCCGCTGAGGCTGACAAAATCCAGCCCGTCCAGCGCCAGAATGGGATCCATGGCGGAGGAGGATACCAGGTAAATGTTGTCGAGGGGCTGCTGCAGCACCACAGTCGAAGCATCCAAATCCCCGGGAACGGTGTTTCCCTCCGGCACCACCAGGTATTTTTGCTCCCCGATGGTAATGAGCGTACTTCCGTCACTGCATTTGTCTGCCCGGAACTGCTGCGCGTACTGCAGTGGATAGCTTTCGACGATTTGCAGTCCGCCTTGCGTCTGCGCCTCCGTTTCCGCTGCCGATACCCACGTCGATATCACGCCGGAATTTGAAGCAGCCCCGGCGCAGGACGTGAAAAAGAAAAACGCCGCTGCCGCCGGAGCCATTATAAACCATCTTCTCATTCTGCTGTCGCTGCCGGATGCAGGGTACTGCTGTCGAAGCACAGGGTATATTCAATCTCATGGGGTGTGCTCATGGCCACCGTGTCGCCGATGACGCTGACCGCTGTATCCAGGGTCACGGGAATCTGGAATGCGGAATTTCCTTCGGTATTCACCGGCAGGTACTTTTCCCCATCCACCATCATGTAGTCATAGTTTGCACTGCTCCAGGTGATTTCTGCGGTAATGCTGCCGTTCTCCACATTAAGCTTCGCCGGACTTTCAATGCTTGCCCGTCCGCTGCCGCCTGCGAGCGTCACCGCGCAGGTATAGCTGCCGTCCGCCAACTCTGCGTTGCTCACACTGACTGTATGATCATACCACTTGCCCTTCTCACCCAGAATCGCCAGATCGAAGTCCGTATCCAGCTTTTCCACCGGAATGTCAAAGCCGTAAACCTCGTCGCTGAGACCGTCACTGTAGGTCACGGTGTCCTCCGTGGGCTGCAGCCAGTCACTCTCATGTGCTGCCGCATCCTCTGCGGTGCCCGGATAAATGTTCACGATCTTCTTGGACACAAGGCTGACATGGATGGTCATCCTTCCGTCCTGCACGGTCAATGTTCCCTTGCCCTCACAGGCCTCGTTGGCATGGAACATGCTGCTGTCGGTGTTGAAGTCCGCCGTATATTCGCCGTCCGGAAGCGCTGCCGCCTGGGCCGCCTCGCTTGCTGCCGCGGTGGTCTCCGCCGGTGCGCTGCTCTCCGCTGCTGCCGTGGTCCCGGCTGTGCCGGAGGCTGCGCCGCAGCCCGCCAGAACTGCCGCCGACAAAAGCAGTGCCAGATAATTATTCTTTCTCAATCTACTCACCTCTACGCAGAAAGCGCCCGAAGCTGTCTTATTCAGCTTCAGGCGTCTCTGTACTCCTGTTAAAACTTATCCCTTCAGTGCGTCAATGGCTGCCTTGGTGTGTGCAGTATACAGTGCCTGAACATCAGCAATCTCGCCGAGTCCGGCAATCTGGGTATCCACACTGTCGAAGCATCCGGCAGCATTGAACATGCTGAGCCAGGAATCCTCGTCAGAGCCTGCCATATCGTTGTTGGCATGGTCACCGGCCACCACCATCAGCGGGCGAAGCACAACTTTTTTGTAGCCGGCCTCCTTCACCTTTTCAATCACCGCCTCGCAGGCAGTGTCCTCGGGCTCACCCTCTACGGTACCGATGAAGACATTGTCATAGCCAAGGGTCTCCATAGCAGTCTGCATCTGGCTGTAGCTTACCTTTGCAGTATGGCTCGTGCCGTGGCCCATGAAAACGAAGGCAACGCCGTCCTCTGCGGCTGCGGCAGCATTGTCATAGCCGGCCTCGGTGCAGGCAGCTGCGGTAACGGCCTCGGCCACCTTCTCCTTGTCCTCGTTGATGACAGCGGCATCGCTGCCCACCTCGCCCAGCAGGGGCTCCGCGATGGAAACGGATTCGAACTTGTCACGGTAATTGTCGATGGCCTCGCACATCTCGTCATACTCGGCACCGTGCATCAGGTGTGTGGGCTGCACCACCAGATTCTTCACGCCGTTGGATACCGCACGCTCCAGCGCCTGGGTCATGTTGTCGATCTTCTCGCCGTCCCGGGCCTGTACATGGTTGATGATGATCTGGGCCGTGAAGGCGCGGCGCACGCTCCAGTCGGGATAAGCGGCCTGCAGCGCATCCTCGATACCCTTGATGTCTGCCGCACGGCTGTTGTTGAAGGAGGTACCGAAGCTCACCACCAGAAGCTCATTGTCACCGATCTCGTCCGCATTCCGGGGATCGTCCAAGCTGGCATCACCGGTGTCCCGTCCGAAGTAATCCGGATCCGCATTCTCGCCCTCTACCAGCGCCTTCTGGGCATCGGTCAGGGCATCCCAGGCCGCCTTGGCAGCCTCACACTGGGCATCGGTATCGTCGGTGCGCTCCTGCACATAAATCGCATCAATCAGATCTGCACAATTCTTTGCGGCCATTTCGTCTGCATCTCCCTCTTCCTCTGCTGCCATGCTTTCCGCCTCTGTACCGGCCGCAGTGGTCTCTGCTGCCGCTGTTGTCGCGGACGCTGTACCGGAGCCTGCGCTGCAGCCGGCCAGAATACCTGCGGAGATCGTCAGTGCCGCCGCCACAGCAACGGCATTCTTATTGTTGAATTTTCTCATATTTCCTCCCTATACGAAGCCCGCAATCTGGCGGACCTCCCTGTTCATGCAAACCGCATCAGTATAACACAGCTTTCGGGAATGAACAATGCATCGCTCATTTCCGGCTTGTATTGCAGATCAGATACACCACCTGATGATCCTGCGCGATTCTGTCCAGCATTTCCCGGGCGCGTTTCGTATGCATATCATCCAGATTCACAAACGGATCGTCAAGAATCAAAAACGGCTTCTCTTCGCCGAAAAGCGCATCCACCAGTGCCAGCCGCATACACAGCACGATACAGTCCACCGTACCGGCACTGAAGCTGCCGACCTCACGGACCGCTCCCTTCTCGTCAATATGCAAATGCAGGTCCCTATCGACCATCACGCTGCCGAGTCCGTCCCCCATAAGCGTTTCGGCATAGTGCGAAAAGCCGCGCTCGACCTTTCCCACATAGCTGTTGGCAAGATTGTCCTTCGCCTGCGCCAGCAGGTCCATCGTCCGTTCCGTCAGTGCACACTTCTTTTCTGCTTCCTCCGCTTCCAGCGTGAGACGCGCCATGCGATCCTCCCATGCAGGAATCTGATCCACGGAGCATCGGATCTGGTCACGCTCCTGGCGCAGCGCGCGAAGCGCCGCATCCATGCTGTCGATTTGTTCCTGGAGATTTTCCTCTGACGCCTGCAGTGCTTCCAAATCGGGAATGTTATCATCGATATCCGCAGCTTCCTTTTCCATGCCGGGATTTTCCTGCAGAAAAGTGGTCAGCTTGCGCTGCGCTGCTGCCAGCGCCTCCTCGGCAGTGTCTCTCTTACGGAGATCCTGATCCACACGATCGATCAGCTTCTCCGGCGTATCCCCCGAAAGCCGATACTTCGACAGGAACTGTTCCACCGCTTCCTGTTTTTCCGTCCGACTTTTGATGCCGGCCATCAGCGCCTGATACTGTCTGCGGCTTTCGCGCAGCACCATGACAAAGTCATCCTGATATGCGGCACGCGGAAAATAATGCGAAAACACTTCCCGCAGCGTCCGATTCTTTCTTTCAATCTCTGCGTTGATTTTTCCAAGCTCACGCTCTGCATCAGCCCTTTTCTCTTTCAGCTCCGTGAAGGCTTTCACATCGATGCGCAGCTGCATCAGCTTATTGTCCGGCTCTGCTGCACTGTCGTAAAAACGCAGCAAAAAATCCTCCAGGGCATGCTGCAGATTGTAAAGCTCCTGGTTTTCCGCATCGGAAATTGCGCTTGCCCGGATGACAGAGGTCGTGCCTTGCTTTTGACTGCTGATAATGGACTGAATATGCAGCCAAAACGCCGCCAGCAGGGCCACAAAACCGATAACGAGCAGAATGATGCCGGGCACGGAGAGCTTCATGATAAAGCAGGCAATCCCCAGCAACAGAAATACTGCTCCTGCACCTCCGCAAAGCAAGGGCATTTTCGATGTCGCCGAAGCCTCCTGTGCAGGCTCCTGCTGTACGATGGTCGTTTGCATATGCTTCTTGGCCAGCAGCTCTGTGATACGCTGCCGGTCCCTTTGCTTCCCGCGAATTTCCGCCTCTGCCGGCATTCCCGAAGCAAAGGTACGCTGCAGCGCCTCGTAGCTTTTCTGTTCACCCTCAGAAAAAGCAAAGGCCGTGCGGCTTTGACGCAGCACATCGCGCTCATGCCGGGCCTTTTCACAGTCCTCCAGGACAGTGTCGCTTGGCACACCGCCGCGGAACATTTCCTTAAGCTTTGCAAGACATTCCCGGTTTTCGGCGGGTACGGAAAGATCCGTGAGCCGACATTGCGCATCACTGAACTTCAATTCCTGAATGCGTGCAGTCTCCTGCCGGATTGCACGCAGATTCTCCCGCTGCGTCTGGATTTCCTCAAAAGTCGGATAGCCTGCCGCATATTTTTCATCCATCTGCTGCAGGCACTGATGATTTTCGGCGATCTCATCACGCATCTCGGAAAGGCGCTGCTGGTTCACCTGCCGTGCCTTCTGCCCCGATGCTATGCGGATTTTCTCACGAAGCGCAAGCACGTTCTGCGTTTTGGCTGCTCTTTCTTCGTTCAGCCGCTCAATCTTTTCCACAAGCGCCTGCAGCTCTGGCCTTTGCCGCTCAGCCTCCGCCTTCTGATTTTCCAGTTCGAGGCAGTCATCTCTGATTTCGTTGAGCCTTCCACCGTTTCCGCGGTATGCCCGAAACCTTGTCCGATAGTCCCGCAGCTTTTTCTCAGCGGTATCGTAGTTGCTGAGGTCATTCGTATCATCCACCAGATTGCTGAGCTTTGTGCGAATCGAAGTTGTGGCTTCCATGTCCCGGACCGACAGCTCTGAAACGTAGGTACTGCGGCTGAAGGAATCTGCGTCCAGCCGGAACAGCTCCTCTCCAAGCCTTTCCGAATATGCCGCACTGGGGCGGCGGTTGGTCAGATCGAAGAGCGCGAAGGTATCCTTTGCAGCGGTCTTTCCAAAGTAACGCGTAACACGGTAGCTGGTCCCCTGTGTTTCAAACTCCAGATAACCGCCGTACTTTCCGCCCTGCCACGGATCATAGCGCCTGCGTTCATTTTCCACGACATTCCGCGCCCCCGTACGCGGAAACCCGTAGAACATGGCCTTGATAAAAGCCGCAAAGGTACTCTTGCCGAAGCCGTTGCTTTCACAAATCGTGGTCAGGCCATCCGCAAAGGCAAAATCGAAGCCGGAGAGTACACCGAAATTTTCAATATGACACCGGATCAGCTTCATAATGTAATCTCCTCTCCCATCAACGCCTGCATACCCGTGCGGATCATCGCCGCCTTATCCTCTTCACTCGCGTCACTTGCCAATACCAGACGGATAAATTCGCCCTTCAGTGAAATGTCATTCTTGTAGTCCTCCGGATGGATGGCCATGTGCGTTTCGTCCTTGACCTTCACAAAGAAAAAGTCTCGCTTCAGAAGATTCTGCAGATACGATACGGCAATATTGGCTGTGGGGTCCACACCGCCGGAAAGAAGGAACTCCACCATATCCTCTGACGGAATGCGCTGCGCCTTCTCTTTCATTTTCTGTCCGATCTCCGAATTTTTGCTTAGTCCGGTAATGTCGACCGGAATACGGTGCAATTGCCGACAGGAAAACGGCACAAATTCATGCCGGATCCGACCGGCATCTACGGTAAGCAGAACAAAGCCCTTCGGTCCGCACTCATCAAAGCCGCGCCCCTCCAGACAGCCCGCATAGCAATAGATGCCCTGATCGTCCAATGCCTGCGCCGCATAGGTATGGATATGCCCCAGTGCCAGATAGTCAATTCCCTTCTTTCTCAGCAGGGAAAGATTGACCTGATCCACACCGGAGACGGTTCCTGCCTGCCCGTGCAGTGTCACGATATGGACTGCACCGTCTGTGTGCGGCACCTGCCGGTAAAGAGACTGTGCGTTGGCTTCGCAGATCTCAATGCCGGAAATCACCACGCCGTCATATTCGTAGCTTGTCCACTCCTTCCCGAAGATTTTCAGGTTGTCCGGCATATCACAATCCGCAAAGGCATGGCTAACCCCATCATGATTGCCGGCAAGATAGAGATAATCCACCTTGGGTGTCCGCCGTACCGCATCGAGAATTTCGTCTATTGTCCGACGCTTTACGCGCTTTCCGTCGAACATGTCCCCCGCAATAACAACTGCCTTCACATCATTTTTCGCTGCATACTCCGTCAACCGGAGAAAAGACCGGATGATTTCCGTGTTTCTGGTCGATGCCTGTTCCTCTGTCATATGGGTCTCCATCGGAGAGTCCAGATGCAGATCCGCACAATGGATAATCTTTGTCAATGCTTTCCGCTCCTAAAAGAATATTTGTGAACTCCTAATCTTCAGCAATTATATCGTAAAAAGAAGCCCTTGACCATGCGTTTCACACACAGCCAGGGGCTTCGTTTACAATATAGATTTAGTCAAAACTGTAGGGCTTTACCTGGCGCACCACATCCAGAATGGTGCCGTCGCGGGCCTCCACGAGGGCGACAACATTGTCCTCCCACTCCAGCGGATCGGGCGCACCCACCAGCTCATAGGCCTTCTCCTGCAGGGACTCGATGGTGACATGCTTGATGCCGGCCTGGTCCAGGCAGTCGATGATGTCCTGACGGGCAGGATTTACCGCAATGCCGTAATCGGTCACCAGTACGTCAACACAGTCGCCCGGTGTGGTCACGGTAACCACGTCCTTACATACGGTTGCCATGCGGCCGCGGGTCAGCGGGGTAACGATGATGCAGCACTTGGAGCCGGCTGCTGTGTCCGGATGTCCGCCCGGTGCACCGCGGAGCACGCCGTCGGAGCCGGTGATGACATTTACATTGAACTTGGTGTCGATTTCGAGAGCAGACAGCACCACATAGTCCAGCTTGTTCACATAGGCACCCTTGTTGCCGGCATTGGCATACTCACTGAGATCGATCTCGATATGATGGGGATTCGAGAAGAGATGCGCAGCTGCGCCCTGATCGAAGTCCTGGGTATCCAGAATGTAATCCACCAGGCCCTTGTCCTGCAGTGCACAGATGGCGCTGGAGGTACCGCCGAGGGCAAAGCTCATCTTGATGCCGGCCTCCTTCATATGCTCCTCCAGGAAACGGTTCACGGCCAGTGAGGGGCCGCCGACGCCGGTCTGGAAGGAGAAGCCGTCCTTGAAATAAGGTGTGGCGGCGATGACATTGGCCACATTCTCCGCCATCATGAGCTCACGAGGGTTGTCGGTCATGCGGGCTTCCTTTGTGGCAATCTTCTTGGGATCGCCGATGGCATCCACCACGCATACCGCATCCACATCGATGCAGCTGATGGAGGACGGCAGGTTCGGGAAGGGCACCAGGGTATCTGTGATGATGACGGTATGATCTGCGAAGCGGGCGTCATGGTTGGCAAAGCCCATGCTGCCGCAGTTGTTCTTGCCGCCCTGTCCCTTGGCGTTGCCGCAGCAGTCTGATGTCGCTGCCGCCAGGAAGGCGATGTCGATATGCACCTCACCGGCCTCTACGGCACGGGGACGGCCGCCGTGGCTGCGGATGATGACCGGGTTCTTCAGCTTGCCGGCGGAAATCACCTCACCGATCCGGCCGCGGACACCGGAGGTCTGGGCCTCCACGATGATGCCCTTCTCCATATAATCCGCAAATACGTCCTGTGCGGAACCCAGAGAGGTGGCTGCCACATGGAGATCCTTGAGACCCATCTCCTCCACCAGCACCTTGGCCACCATGCTGGCCACATAGTCGCCGTCACGGAATTCTGTATGGAAGGAAAAGGTCATGCCGTCATGGGCGCCGCACTTCTCGCAGGCCTCACGGATGGAAGCACAGAGCTTGTCCTCCTGAGGCTTCTCATGACGTACTGTGGTGGGGCTGGCCTTCTTCACCAGCTGACCGTCTCTGTAATTCTTACCCTGATATACCTCCCGGCCATTGACGAGCAGGTAATCCGGAATGTCTCTGCCAACTGCATTGATCATGGTTTTGTCTCCTTTCTTACCTTATAAGTCTCCATGGTATACGCCGCAGGCCTTGGCCAAAGTGATGATGCGCTTTGCATCCTCAAAGAAGGGGATGTCCACCATCTTGCCGTCTACGGTATACACACCGATACCTGCATCTGCCTGCGCCTGGCAGCCCCGCACCAGCTTCTCCGCATACGCGATTTCCTTCTCGGTGGGCGCAAAGGTCTCATGCACAAAGGCGATCTGCTTCGGGTTGACGATACTCTTGCCGTCGAAGCCCATCTGGTGGTTCTGGATCACCTCGGACTTGAAGCCCTCCATGTCGTCGATGTTCGGATACATGGTATCAAAGCACTGCACGCCTGCCGCTCTGGCTGCCAGCAGCATCTGCCCCCGGGCCACCATCATTTCCACACCGCCGCGCTGAATCTGCACATGCATGCTCTTCCGGAAGTCACCGCCGGAGATGGCACAGCCGAACATACGCGGGCTTGCGGTCACGATTTCATAGGCATTCATGATGCCCAGCGGGCTCTCCAAGGCGGCCATCAGCAGGGTACGCCCCTCTTCCACGCCGAATTCCTTCTCGGCAGCCGTCACTGCCGCATCCACGGTATGCACCATCTCTGCATTTTCGCACTTCGCAATACGGATGCCGTCAGCACCGCCGGCCACACAGACACGGATGTCCTCCTGCCAGTGCGGTGTGTCCAGACCGTTGATCCGGACGATGACCTCGGTCTCACCGTAGTCGATACTCTTCAGGGCATGGTAGAGACTGAAGCGGGCTGCGTCCTTCTGGTTCTCGGCTACCGCATCCTCCAGATCCAGGATAATGCTGTCGGTGCCGTAGATATAGGCATCCTTGATCAATCCCGGTTTCTGCGCATTCATGAACATCATGGTACGGCGCAGACGCTTCTTGTCCGGTGTCGGACGATGAATTTCCTTACTCATTTTACAGCACCTCCCCAGGGAATATTTGACTCTGATGCATCACAGCTCCGGAATACAGCACACTCTACCCGGGCCTTCAGGGTACAGTCCAGCGCACCCTTGTCCACCACAGTGACTCTCGCCTTATCCACATCCAGCCGCTCCAGTGTCTCCAGCACGGTGGCCTTGATCTGTCTGCCGTACTGATTCAGAACGCTGCTCTGAATGTCCAGCTCCAGGCTCTCGGCAGGCTCGATGGTAACCTGTGCATCACTGGATTCCAGTGTGCCGGCAATCGCGGTCTTTTCGATTTTCATTTGCTTACCTCCTCCAGGTTTTTTTAGTTCGGGACGGGAAGCTCTTTCTTCCCTTCGCTGGCTTCAGTGTAGCAGTATCCATCACACCGGTAAAACGAAAAAAAATCCGTGACTTCCAGTCCAAACAGGAATAGAAATTACGGATTATCTAGTATAATATACTTATATGGAATTGAATTACAGATTTAATCGGAGGAAAATTCATGAATGAGAAGGATTACAGGCTGCTGCGGGTTCTGGAGGAAAGCCGGAACATCACCCATGCCGCCGAACGGCTCTATATGACCCAGTCTGCCCTCTCCAAGCGCATCAAAGCCCTGGAAGAGGAGCTGGGAACGGAGCTTCTGCTGCGGTCCCGGCAGGGCATTCGTTTTACGCCCGCCGGAGAGCAGGTCCTCCGCTACAGCAAGGCCGCGGAGGAAGAGATCGAAAAGCTGCACCGCAGCCTGGAGGCCATGGAAGGCGAGATCTGCGGCACCCTTCGGGGCGGCTTTTCCATCAACTATGCCCAGTATCGTCTGCCGGAGGTACTGGCCGCCTATCACAAAAGCTATCCCCGGGTGCGGCTGGACATCGCCACCGGCCACAGCCGGCACCTCTATCAGCAGCTGCTGGAGGGAAATCTGGATCTCGCAGTGCTCCGGGGCGACTATCCCTGGGACGGCACCCAGTATCTCCTCTCCCAGGAAAGCATCTGCCTGATCTATCATCCGGAGTACGAGGGGGTTCCTCTCTCCGACTATCTCTATATCGACCACCGCAGCGACGCCTCCATCTCCTCTCTGATGGCCCGCTGGCGTCTGGAAAACAATGTCACCGGGGACATCGGCAGTTTCGTGACCGACAACATTAGCACCTGCCTCGAGATGGTGCGCCGCGGACTGGGCTGGGCGCTGATGCCGGAAATCGCCCTGGGCAGCTTTGACGGCTGCGTGCATCCCTGCCGCTTTGAGAACGGGGAGGCCTTCGTGCGGCGGACCTATATTCTCGGTCAGAAGGATGCACTGCAGCTGCCCCAGGTACGGGCGTTTATGGAGGTGCTGAAGCGCAGCTAACCTTTCCGGAACCTCGACAGAAATTCCTGGGTTTCCTTCTTCTCCGGGTGATTGAAGAGCTGGTCCGGGCTACCCTGCTCGCAGATCACGCCCTGATACATGTAGACCACCTGGTTGGAAACGTCCCGGGCAAAGGCCATCTCGTGGGTCACCACCAGCATGGTCATGCCTTCCTTCGCAAGGGCGGACATAACGTCCAGCACCTCGCCGACCATCTCCGGATCCAGTGCAGAGGTCGGCTCATCAAAGAGCAGCACCTCCGGGTTCATGGCCAGCGCCCGGGCAATGGCCACTCTCTGCTTCTGTCCGCCGGACAGCTGTCGGGGACGGGCCTTGATATACTGCGCCATGCCTACATGCTGCAGGTACTTCATGGCATTTTCCCGGGCCTCCTCCGGGCTCCGCTTCAGCACCTTGATCTGTCCCACCATGCAGTTCTGCAGGACATCCATGTTGTTGAAGAGGTTGAAGGACTGGAACACCATGCCCACATGGGAGCGGTAATCCGCGGCATTGACATGCTTTCCTGTCACATCCTGATCGTGGAAAAGGATGGCACCGCTGGAGGGTGTCTCCAGCAGGTTAATGCAGCGCAGCAGGGTGGACTTGCCGGAGCCGGAGGCACCGATGATGGCGGTAACGTCTCCCTTCTTCACGCTGAAGTCAATGTCCCGCAGCACCTCATGGCTGCCGAAGCTCTTCGACAGATGTGAAACGCGAATGATTTCCTGATTCTCTGCCATCACTGTTCCTCCTTTTCTCCGGGATGCTTATAGGTGCCGGCAGTCATCGTCAGTGCATCGTTCTGTACCAGCTCATAGTCGCTCTTTCCCTCCATCTTCTTTTCCAGAAGCCGCAGCAGCAGAGAAGCCGCCAGGGTCATGCAGAGATAGCCCACCATCTCAATGGTGGCTGAAGGGAAATAGGTGAAGGTCGCACCGCTGACGGATTTATGCACAGAGAAGAAATCCGAGAAACCGATGATGAACATAACCGAGGTATCCTTCACGTTGATGATGAAGTTGTTGCCGATCTGGGGCATGATGTTCCGGACCGCCTGGGGCAGCACCACGTTCACCATGGTCTGGAAATGGGTCATGCCCAGGGCCTTGGCACCCTCGGTCTGGCCGGGATCCACGGAGATAATGCCGCCGCGCACGGACTCTGCCATATAGGCACCGGTGTTGATGGATACCACCAGAATCGACACCAGCCACTTTCCGGTGAACTGCACCGCGTTGTTGGTGAAATAGGGCAGACCGTAGAAAATGAACACGGCCTGAAGAATCATCGGGGTGCCGCGGAAGATTTCAATGTAGACCCGCAGCACGATCCGCACCAGCTTCAGCGCTGCCTTCTTCAGCCCGGAATCCTTCTGCGATACCGGAATGGTCTGCAGGATACCGCAGACAAAGCCGATGAGGCAGCCGATCGCGGTGCCCACCAAGGCCAGAATCAGGGTGCGCCGGATACCGCCCAGATAGGTTCCGCCGTACTTTGCCCATAATGTGCCCATATCCTGAATGAGCTGTGAAAATCGATTCATGATGCTTCCTCTCTAACGACAGATGCCGAACGGCATTTTCTGCCGTCCGGTACCTGTACATTGGTCAGGGAATTGCCGGTGAAATCAGCACTTCCCCATAAAATTAACGTTTAGCCTTCGCTGATGGGCTGAATCTTGATGGCGTCAGCCATGATGCTGTTGAAGTCATCCTTGGTCATGCTGCCGACAACCTCGTTAATCTTGTCCTTCAGCTCGGTATTACCCTTCCGCACAGAGATACCGATGTTAATGTCTTCATCGCTGACCTGGAAGTTGTCATCGCTGTCTGTGAAGTCCAGAATCATCATATCCGGATAAGCGGATACGGCCCCCTGTGCAGTCGGCATATCGGTGCAGACGAAATCCACCGCACCGGTCTCAAGAGACATGAGCATAGCCGGTGCAGACTCTGCAGCGGTCTGGATGTCAGCATCCTGGATCTGCGGAAGGCAGGTATCATACCAGATGGTACCCATCTGAGAGGTACATCTGCCGCCGGTCAGATCGGTAATGCCCTTGGCCTCGGCGAACTTAGAATCCTTCTTGGTCAGGCAGACAATGCTGGCATAGAGATAGGGGCCTGCGAAATCCACCTGCTCTGCACGCTCTGCTGTCATGGACTGGCCTGCGATGACGGCATCCACGGTGCCGGACTGTACTGCCGGGATCAGAGAATCCCAGTCAAGCTGGTGCACCTCCAGCTGCCAGCCGTTGGCCTCGCAGATCTTCTTTGCGATCATAATGTCATAGCCGTTGGCATACTGGTCGGAATCTGCGATGGGAACCGCATCATTGGAATCATCCGGCTGCGCCCAGTTGTAGGGAGCATATGCACACTCCATGGCGATGGACAGAACACCGTCCTCTACGCCGGAATTGCCGGTCTCTGCTGCAGCCTCCTCAGCTGCTGCAGTGGTCTCTGCGCTGTCTGCTGCCGCTGCTGCGGTTGTGCTTGTGGTACTTGCGCTGCTTCCGCAGGCTGCCATGCTGAGGCACATGCCTCCTGCCAGTACGGCTGACATCATTCTCTTCTTCATAATCTTCTCCTCCTGCCGCTCAACGGCATTGGTCGGATAGATGTGCCCGGAATGGGAAGCCTTTGCTGACGCAAAGCCTTTGATACGCTCGCCGCTAAGGCATCCACTGGGCGCTCCGATAGCCAAGCTATCGCTGAGCCCAGTGGATTACAAAAGCCGCCCCATAATACATGGAGCGGCTCTAAAAAGCTCACGGACTCAGCCCGGCGTAGCGCTCCACATGCTCATTCATGTGACAGACCGGCGGGTATTTCCCGACGGTCCAGCAGCTGCGCCTTCAGGGAGACGAAATCTGCTTCGGCGGCTTCCCCTTTCCCGTGCAGTCCCTTGCCTGTCCTCACGTTACTCCTGTGGCCGCGCCTCTATCCGAAATTTAATTGTAAACCAGTGAAATCTCACACTTACGTTAGATTCAGCAAACACTTTAGCACCATTCCCACGGAGCGTCAAGGAAATTATCCCTCTTTCAGTTCGTTTTCAGCTTTTCCCCCTAAAATGACAGTGATATAGTATATATAAATACGGCAGATGCCGGAAGGAGAATACAGGATTTATGAAGCTGCTGGTGGTAGAGGACGAAAAAATGCTGGCCGATTCCCTGAAGCTCCTGCTTGAGGAGCGGGATTTTCAGGTCGATACGGCCTACGACGGTGAGGATGGTCTCGCCTATGCGGAGACCGGCGTTTACGACCTCATCATTCTGGACGTGATGATGCCGAAGCTGAACGGCTATCAGGTGGCCCGGCGGCTGCGCCAGAAGCGCACCAGCACCCCCATTCTCATGCTGACGGCCCGTTCCGAGCTCATGGATCGGGTGGAGGGGCTCAATTCCGGTGCCGACTATTACCTCACCAAGCCCTTCGACTCTCGGGAGCTGCTGGCCTGCGTCAACGCTCTGCTCCGCCGACAGGGCTCAGAGGTGGATGAGCTGTCCTACGGCAACACCTCTCTGGATCTCGAATCCGGCACCCTGAACTGCGGCGAAAACAGCCTCCGGCTCTCTGCCCGGGAGTTTGACGTCATGCGTCTGCTCATGCAGTCCAAGGAAAACAATCTCTCCAAGGAGCAGATCCTGTCCCGGGTCTGGGGCTTCGATTCCGAGGCCGTGGAGAATCACGTGGAGGTCTACGTGGGCTTCCTTCGCAAAAAGCTGAAGAGCATCGGCTCCAACGTCAGCATCGTTGCCGCCCGTCGTCTCGGCTACCATCTGGAATGCAGCTAAGGAGTCCCGTCTATGGATATGATCCGCAGCCTGAAGCGCCGCTTCATTATCATCACCATGAGCATCGTCAGTCTGATGCTGGTCGTGGCCTTCTCTCTGGTGCTCATACTCACCCAGCAGCGGCTTTTTGAGGACAATCTCCGAATGCTGGAAAGCGCCGTGGACGCTCCCATGAAAATGCAGGCACCGGACAAGAAGAATCGGGGCGACAACGAAATCCGTCTGCCCCTCTTCCGCCTCATGGTTTCTGCCGACGGCGAGATCATCGAGCGTGACGGTCTCAGCTACGACCTGACGGACAGCGAGGAGCTCAGCTATCTGGTTTCGGAGGCTCTGTCCTCAGCACGGGTGACCGGCGTCATCAATGAATACGGACTCAGCTACCTCCGCAGTGATCACAGCAGATACAGCCTTCCCGAAAACGTAGACTACATTCTGGTATTCTCCGACGTTTCCAGCGCACTGAGCGCCCTGCGGAACCTCCTCTATATCTGCCTTCTGATGGCGGTTCTCGCCTTCCTGGGCTTCCTGCTCATCGCCGTCTTTCTGGCGAAGCTGACCGTCCGTCCCGTGGAACAGGCCTGGATTCAGCAGCGGCAGTTTGTTTCCGATGCCTCCCATGAGCTGAAAACCCCCTTAACCGTTATCCTCACGAATATTGAGCTGCTGCAGGAGCAGAGCGCCGCCGCAGATCCCGGTATCCGACGCTTCACCAACAACATCCTCACCATGTCACAGCAGATGCGGGGCCTGGTGGAAAGTCTCCTGGAGCTGGCGCGGGTGGACAACGGCAGCATCCAGAAGCTTTCCCTGACGCCGGTGGACCTGAGTCGTCTGGTGGAGAATGAGCTCCTGACCTTTGAGGCCATGTTCTATGAAAAGGGACTGCTGCTGACCGACGATATCGCAGAAAGCATTTACATCCGGGGCTCTGCCCAGCACCTTTCCCAGGTGGTGGAAATCCTCCTGGACAATGCCCAGAAATACGCCGATCCCCATGGCACGGTTCATGTGGTCCTACGGCAAAGCGGCGCCCACCATGCCCTGCTTTCCGTGGCAGATCCCGGTGAAGCGATTTCCGAGGAGGATCTGAAAAATATCTTCAAGCGCTTCTACCGCATCGATCCCGCCCGGGCCATGAACCACAGCTACGGACTCGGTCTCTCCATTGCCCAGTCCATCGTGGAAAATCACCGGGGTCGCATCTGGGCCGAAAGCCGTGGCGGCATCAACACGTTTTATGTAGAATTACCTTTAGAAAAGTAACAAAGAGGGCTTTGCATTCGCAAAGCCCTCTTTACGCTCGCCGCTAAGGCATCCACCGGGCGCCCGATAGCCAAGCTATCGCTCGGCCCAGTGGATTCATTTAGCGTAACTGCTGTACAGCGCTGCCTGATCATAGATGCACTGCCAGGTGCTGGCGCCGTGGTCGGTCACCACAATGTAGTGCTTGCCGGAGGCTGAGGTGCCGTAGCTTGCCGCACAGAACATGGATTGGCTCACATAGCCGGTCTTCGCCGCCACCACCGTCGCGCCGCCCAGCTTCTGATCCTCGATGCGCCGCAGGAAGAGGTTCGAGAACTTGATGCCGCTGCTGTGCTTGTTGGTGCTTTCCGTCTGATAGGTATGGGCGGACAGCACCTCCCGGGCCGTGGCATTGGCCATAGCCGCATTCAGAATCTGCGCCACATCCTTCACCGTCAGATGATGCTCCGCATTGTAGAGACCGGTGGCATTGACGAAATGGGCACTGTCGGAAAGTCCCAGCTCCTTCGCCTTCTGGTTCATCATCTCCACAAAGGCTACATCGGAGCCGGCAATCCTGCGGGTCAGCGCCATCACCGCATCGGCACCGCTGGGCATGATCACGCCGTAGAGAAGATCCTTCACCGTCACCTGCTCTCCCGCCGCAAAGCCGCAGTTGGAAGCGTCATGGGCATTGATATAGTCCACAATGTCCTGTGTGATGGTCAGCTTCTCACTGAGATCCGGCAGATGCTCCGCGCAGACCAGGAGGGTCATGATCTTCGTCATGGACGCGGGATAAACCTGCGCATCCGCATTCTTCTCCGCCACAATGCGGTTTTCATCCAGATCAAAGACCACCGCATACTTGCTGTCAATGCTGCTGCCGATGCTCTGGGTGCTGCCGTCGCTCGTAAGCTTCGCCAGGTTCACGAGGCTTGTTCCGGTGCTGCCGGTGTTCACTGCCGCTGTGCTTTCCTGCACTGCGGCGGTTTCCGTCTGCGCCGCCTCCACCACATCTCCCGAAATGATGACTGCAGCACTGGTTTCACCGATGGCTGCCGCCGGTCCCTGCTCCGTGATGTCCAGCACCGGCTCCTCCGCCAGCACCGTCACGGGCGCCGCCAGTGCCAGCATTGCCGCCGTCAGCAGCGCAGTCATTTCTCGTTTCTGTCCTTTTCTTCTCACTATCCTCTTCCTCCTCTGCTCAGGCTCTGGGCCGAATCAGACATCTCCTGTCATAACCGATGAGATCCTCCCGATGCTCTCGCAGCAGGGCCTCCTTCACCAGCGCATAGTTTTCCGGCCTGCGGTACTGGATCAGCGCCCGCTGCATGGCCTTCTCATGGGGTGAACGGGGCACATAGACCTTCTCCTTCGTCAGGGGATTGATGCCGGTGTGGTACATACAGGTGGACACGGTGCCCGGGGTGGGATAAAAATCCTGCACCTGCTCCGGTATATAGCCCATGTCCCGGATGTACTCCGCCAGCGCAATGGCATCCTTCAGACGGCTGCCGGGATGCGAGGACATCAGATAGGGCACAATGTACTGCTTGAGTCCGAGCTCCTTGTTGATCTTCTCGAACTCCCGGACGAAGGCATTGTAAATCTCCACCTTGGGCTTTCCCATCTCCTTCAGCACGTTGTCGGAAATGTGCTCCGGTGCCACCCGCATCTGTCCGCTGACATGATGCGCACAGATTTCCCGAAGGAACTCCTTGTTGGAATCCGCCATGAGATAATCAAAGCGGAAGCCGGACCGTACAAAAACCTTCTTCACGCCGGGCAGGGAACGCACCTCCCGCAGAAGCTGCACGTAGTCGCTGTGATCCACCCGGAGATTCTTGCAGGGTGAGGGCCAAAGACATTTCTTCCCGACACAGGCACCCTTGGTCAGCTGCTTTTCGCAGGCCGGTGCCCGGAACTCCGAGGTCGGACCGCCCACGTCGAAGATATAGCCCTTGAAGTCCGGGTCCTCCAGGATCTCCCGGGCCTCCTTCAGGATGTTCTCATGGCTTCTGGCCTGAACGATCCGCCCCTCATGCATGGTAAGCGCACAGAAATTGCACTCGCCGAAGCAGCCCCGGTTGGAGGTGAGGCTCAGCTTGATCTCACCCAGCGCCGGAATGCCGCCGTCCTTCCGGTACATGGGATGGTAGTCCCGCATATAGGGAAGGTCATAAACATCGTCCATTTCCAGCTCAGAAAGGGGCTTGGCCGGGGGATTCTGTACCACGAAGAGGGCCCCGTCATAGCATTCATAGACCCGCTTCGCCGCAAAGGGATCGGTGTTTCGGTACTGTATGGCGAAGCTCTCTGCATAGCGCTCCGGGCTCGCCTCGATTTCTTCAAAGTCCGGCAGACGGATGGCATCGTAAATGCTGTCCTCCTGCCGGGTCTTGTACACCGTTCCCTCGATCCAGCTGATGTCGGATACGGCAATGCCGGAGGCCAGAGCATCCGCGATCTCCACGATGCTGTGTTCTCCCATGCCGTAGGAAATGAGATCTGCACCGGAATCCAGCAGGATGGAGCGCTTCACCCGGTCGGACCAGTAATCATAGTGACCGAGACGCCGCAGACTGGCTTCAATGCCGCCGATGATGATGGGCACATGCTTATAGCTCCGCCGGATCATGTTGCAATATACCGTCACCGCTCGGTCCGGCCGCTTTCCCATCACACCGCCTGGTGTGTAGGAGTCCGTTTTCCGGTGCCGCTTGGCCACGGTATAATGATTGACCATAGAATCCATGTTGCCGGCGGAAACCAGGAAGCCGAGACGCGGCTCCCCGAACTCCCGCACACACTCCGGCTGGTGCCAGTCCGGCTGGCAGAGCATACATACCGTATAGCCATGAGCCTCCAGGATGCGGCTGATGATGGCGGAGCCGAAGCTGGGATGATCCACATAGGCATCACCGCAAAGATAGACAAAGTCCGGCTGTGTAATACCCTTTTCCAGCATATCCTCCCGGTTTACCGGTAAAAATCCCTCGTACATGAATCCTTATTCTCCTGCCAGTGCCTTGCCCTGCTCTGTGAGCAGATCGCTGTTTCCGGTAAAGGAAATGCCCGCCTGCTGCATACCACAGGCATGGGGTGCCAGCTCTTCCTCACTGAAGAAGAAGGTCAGACCCTCCATATCCACAACAAAGGAAAGATTCGAAAGATCATCATACGCCGTCTTCAGTGTCTCGGTCAGGGAAGCGGCATCTGCGTCCTCTCCATTGTCGGTGAAGAAGGTTACATCCGGGTAGGAGGCAATGAGCTGCTCCGCCAGGTAGGACAGCAGCGCATCCTTGTCCTGAATGAGATCCGCAAGCTTCAGCTCCTGACCGGTCTGTACATCATAGCTCTGCCCCTTGTATACCGTATACCCGTGGGCACCGCCGCTGTACTCTGAATACATCTCCAGCACGGACAATACCTTGTCATCGCCCCGGCGAAGCTCCAGCGAATCCTCCATTGACAGGGAAATGCCGTCCTCCGCATACTCCTCCATCTCCGCTGCACTCTCCTGCAGACTCTTGTAGCTTGTCGCCATCTCCGTCGCCTTGGCGTCAGCTGCTGCCTCCAGTGTCTCATTCAGCGCCGGATACTTCTCCTTTGCTTCATCCTTCAGCACAAGCGTCTGATAGTGCATGGTCGTGCCCACCTTGCTCTCTGTGCTCTCCGCATCAAAATCCTGGAACTCCGCCATAGCCCGGGCACCTGCCAGCTTGCCGGAGGAGCCTGTCGGATCTGCGGTCTCCGCCTCTGCTGCAATGTCGGATTCCTCAGCCGCCGTTGTTTCCTCGGCTGCCTCAGTATCACTCTCGGCCGCAGCTGTGCTTGCTGCCGTCGTTTCCGTACTTGTCTTGCTGCCGCAGCCCGCCAGAAGGGAAGCTCCCAGTACCAGTGCCGCACCCATTGTCATCAAATTTCTTTTTCTCATAATGTATTTCTCTCCTCTTATTTCTCTACTCCGCAAAGCACAGAAGCCTCTGCCGGACAGCCTCCGGCGCGCTCGCCTGCTTTGCCTCTGGTATCATAACACAAACCCCGCCATTTATTCCTAAAGTTTTATTTACGATCTAAGATAATAGACATTTTTATATAAAAAGTATATGCTTCGATTTATTTTACTTATAGAATTGGAAGTTTTATACTGTTTCTATCAGGAGAAACAGTCTTTTGGGCGCGCTGCCCGCCTTTTCGGCAGCGGATATAAAGGAGCAGATTATGGTCAAGTTAACAAAGCACGGTGTCTTTTTAAACGAGAAATGTGAGGTCTACTGTCCGTCGGGTACCGGCGGTACCCCGGAAAATCCGCAGTATACAGATTCTGCTGTGGCAGAGGGCCGCAGAAGGTCCATGGCTTATCAGATCCTGCAGCAGCACAATCATTCCGGCGATCCCGAGAACCTCAAGCTGCGCTTCGACGCCATGGTGTCCCCGGACAACAACTATGTGAACATTCTCCAGACCGCCCGGGCCTCCGGACTGAAGGAATTCCCCGTCCCCTATGTGCTCTCCAACTGCCACAATACCCTCTGCGCAGTGGGCGGCACCATCCTGGAGGATGACCACGCCTTCGGTCTCTCCAATGCCAGGCGCTACGGCGGCATTTTCCTGCCTCCCTATCGCGGTGTGCTCCACCAGTACATGAGGGAAATGATGGCGGGTGCCGGAAAAATGATCCTGGGCTCTGACTCCCATACCCGCTACGGTGCACTGGGCACCATGGGCATCGGTGAAGGCGGCGGCGAGCTGGTGAAGCAGCTCGTGGGCCATACCTATGACATTGCCCTGCCGCCGATCCTGGCTGTGAAGCTGACGGGCGTGCCCCGCCCCGGTGTAGGTCCCATGGATGTGGCCCTCGCCATCATTGCCGAAACCTTTGCGAACGGCTTCAACAAAAATAAGATTCTGGAATTTGTGGGTGACGGCATCGGCAGCCTCAGCATGGAATTCCGTATGGGCATCGATGTCATGATGACAGAATCCGCTGCCCTCTCCTCTGTCTGGTGCACCGACGAAAAGACGGAAACCTACCTTCAGGAGCACGGCAGAGCCGCAGATTACGCCCGAATGGCGCCGGCAGCCGGAGCCTACTATGACGGCCTCATCGAGGTGGATATGAGCACTGTGGAATCCATGATTGCACTGCCCTTCCATCCGAGTCACGCCATGCCCATCCGCGCCTTCCTCGCGGACGCAGAAAGCATTCTCCGGGATATCGAAGCGAAGGGCAATGAGATCAAGGGCGAACACGGCGAGCCCTTCCGCATCATGCAGCATCTTAAGGACGGGGATTTCTATCCGGATCAGGCCCTGGTTTCCGGCTGTGCCGGCGGCATGTTCGAGAACATTGTGGCCGTTGCGGACATTCTGAAGGATGAAAACGGCGAAATGCTGCCCATCAACGGTGCCGCACTGAATCTGCATGTGAACCCGGCCTCTCTTCCCATCATGGAGGACCTGATGCAGCAGGGCGTGGCTTCGGAGCTTGCGCTCGCCGGCATTACCCTCCGGCCGTGCATCTGCGGCCCCTGCTTCGGTGTCACCGACACCCCGGCCAACAACCAGCTCAGCATCCGGCATGTGACCCGGAACTATCCGAACCGCGAGGGCAGCAAGCCGGGACAGGGGCAGATGGCTGCGGTCTGCCTCATGGATGCCCGCTCCATCGCGGCGACCGTTCGAAACGGCGGCAAGCTGACCGCAGCGGATTCTCTCAATGTTCAATACCGGACACTGCAGCATCACTTTAACGAAAAAATCTATCAGGGACAGGTGTACCAGGGCTATGGCAAGGCGGATCCCGGTGTGGAGCTTGTGAAGGGACCGAACATTGCCGACTGGCCGGAGATGGCAGGTCTGAAGCAGCATCTTCTGCTGGAGGTTTCCGGCTCCTATGAGGGTTCTGTCACCACCGATGAGCTGATTCCCTCCGGTGAGGCATCCTCCTACCGCTCCAATCCGGAGAAGATTTCCGGCTTCACCATGATCAGCCGGGATCCGGACTACGTGGGAAGGGCAAAAAAAATCCGGGCCATCGAAGCAGGCCCGAATCTGTCCTCCAAAGGCAATATCACCTTCGGTTCTCTGATGGTGGCAGATGACATCGGCGACGGCTCCTCCAGAGAGCAGGCCGCCTCCTGCCAGAAGGTGCTCGGCGGCTTTGCGAATCTCAGCAATGAGTACTCCACCAAGCGCTACCGCAGCAACCTCATCAACTGGGGACTGCTGCCCCTCCGCACCGACGAAAAGCTGTCTCTCCCGGTGGGAAGCTATCTCTTCATCGAAAATGTACGGGAGGTTCTGGAAAGCGGCGCCGAAGCACTGGAACTGAAGGTGCTGAGCGGCATCCATGTGGATTCTGCAGAGGAGCTGGCAGCTCTGAATATTGAAACACTTCGTCAGCACATCAGCGGCAGCATTGCCTGCACCCTGGACCGGCTGACAACAGAAGAAAGAGAGATCCTGCTCGCCGGAAGCCTTATAAATCTTTATAAATCATAGGGATTAGTACCGTCAAAGAGAGGCACAAAGCTCTCTTTGGCGGCGGTTTCTTCTTGGATAAAGGCGTTTTTCACGCCGAGAGACAGGGCATAGTCCACAAAGCGCCGGTACTCCCGGGCCGTCACGGTCCGGTTCAGCTCTGGATAGCGCTGCGCCAGCCGCGGAAAGGGCGTAAACTGATGCATGAGACTCAGGTACACGCTGTCCCCATAGTTCTCATAAATATACTGCACCACAGCCTTCCCGTTCCGCACCATCCCCGGCATCAGAAGATGCCGGACAATGATGCCCTTCTTCATTTTCCCCGCCGCATCAAATTCCGGCAGCGGCTGCTGCCGATGCATCTCCCTGAGGGCTTCCCTGGCCCGTTCCGGATAATCCGCAGCGCCGGCATATTTCAGCGCCCGTTCCCCATCCATAAACTTAAAGTCATCCAGGTAAATGTCGGCGAGGCCGTCCAGAAGCCGGATCTGCGCCTCCGTCTCATAGCCGCTGCAGTTCACGACATAGGGAATCTGCAGTCCCCGGTTCCGGGCATCCTCCATGGCCGTCACAATAGAAGGAAGATAGTGGTCCGGTGTCACCAGGTTAATGTTGTTGGCACCCTGCTGCTCCAAAGCCAGAAAAATGTCGCTGAGCCTTTCGATGCTGATCCTTTTCCCCTGCTCCGAATGCGAGAGCTCATAATTCTGACAGAACACACACTTCAGTGTGCAGCCGGAAAAGAAAACGGCACCGCTGCCCTCGGTGCCGGAAATGCAGGGCTCCTCCCAGAAGTGAAGAGCAGCCCGTCCTATATAAATCTGATCTGAGACGCCGCAGACACCATGCTTTCCTGTGGTCCGATCCACGCCGCAGGCCCGGGGGCAGAGGCGGCAGGCCTCGTATGGCGAGGCGTTTTGCGGCTGCCCGTGCTCCGGAAACCGCTGACATTGTCCTGATAATGCTTCCGCTTCTCCCATCACGCTTCCGCCTCTTCCTTTGTTTTTCCCGGGAACGGATCTCCCATGTCGTCGTACCACTCCAGGAAGCTGTGCTTCACACCGTCCTTCTTGTAGCCGAGGATGGTGCTGGGCGAAACATTTTCCATGGCCTTAAAGAGATTCTTCTCAATAAAGGGATTGGTCTTCTTCAGCTCCTGAATCAGCTTCTTGGTCTCCAGACGCTTGGAGCTGGTGGTGCCGTCGGTATGACAGGTGGTACAGGTATCCGTAAACTTGCAGGCACACTGAATAAAGTTGAGTCCGTTGTAGTCCCGCCAGTGCTTGATGTCGTCCTCCCGAATGAGATACAGAGGCCGGATCAGCTCCATGCCCGGGAAGTTCGTGGAATGAAGCTTCGGCATCATGGCCTGGAACTGACCGCTGTACAGCATGCCCATCAGGATGGTCTCAATCACATCGTCAAAATGATGACCCAGCGCAATCTTGTTGCAGCCCAGCTCCTGCGCCTTCCGGTAGAGATGGCCCCGGCGCATACGGGCGCAGACATAGCAGGGCGACTTTTCAATGGTGAACACCGCATCAAAAATATCCGTCTCAAAGAAGGTCAGCGGAATGCCCAGAAGCTTCGCATTCTCCTCAATGATCTGCCGGTTCTCCGCATTGTAGCCGGGATCCATGCACAGGAACACCAGCTCGAAGGGAATCTTGTTGTGCCGCTTCATCTGTTGGAAGAGCTTCGCCATGATCATGGAATCCTTGCCGCCGGAAATGCAGACACAGATTTTGTCGCCGGGCTTCACCAGCTCATACTCACAAACCGCCTTCACAAAGGGACTGAAAATACCCTTTTTGAACTTTTTCCGGAGGCTTTTTTCGATTTCTCCCAGACGATCCTCCGCCTGAAGATCCCGCTGCAGCCGATACAGCAGCCACTTACCGTAGCCGCCGGCCAGATTCATGGCAGTGTAGCCATCCTCACAGAGCCGCTCTGCCGCCTCCATGGACAGGGTGCCGTACTTACAGTAGACAACCACCGGCTTATCCTTAGGCAGAAGACATTTCCCTGCCATAATGTCTGCAAGCTCTGCACGCCGGGCGTCCGGCAGCCGGCCGTGCTGAAAATCCTCTTCCTCCCGAACATCCAACAAATAGAAGCTTCCGGCCGGCATATTCTCCAGCTCCTCCGCTGTGATCTCCTTTGCCAGGTATCCGCTCACAGCTTGAATCCGCTCTTCTTCAGAAGATCACCGAAGGAGGTGGTCATAGCGCCTGTCTCATGATAATTCTCATGGAAGCTCTCGTTCTCCTCAGCCTCTTCCTTCTCGATCTTGGCGGTCTCCAGTGACTTCATAGAAAGAGAAATCTTGCCGTCCTTCAGGCCGATGATCTGTACGGTCACTTTCTGGCCCTCCTTCAGAACCGCCGCCGGGGACTTGATGCGCTTCTGGGAAATCTGAGAAACGTGAAGAAGTCCGGTTACACCGTCTTCGATGTTCACGAAGGCACCATAGTCCTTCAGTGTCTCCACAGTACCCTCACAAACCGTACCTACCTGCAGTGCTGCTGTCTTCTCCGCCCGGGCCTTCTCTGCCTCTGCCCGCAACAGATCCTTCGCAGAAAGCACCAGACGATTCTCTGCCGGATCCGCTGTGATGACCTGCACAGTCATGCGCTTGCCCACAAAATCCGGAAGTGCCTTCTCATCCACATAGGAAAGAGACAGCTTCGAAGCCGGAATGAAGGCCCGAACGCCCTCCAGGGTGGTGGTAACGCCGCCCTTTACGGCCTCTGTAATCTCTACTTCTACAGGGATCTTGTTGTCCAGGTCATCCTGAAGTTTTTCCCAGGCTGCCATATCTGCCCGCTTGGTGCTGCCGAACTGGCGGAGAGATTCCTCCAGCTCATCTGCAAAATCATCCATGGTGAGCTCCCGCTCGTCCTTCTGCATTTCTTCTGCCATTGTATTTTCCTCTCTTTCCTGAATCGTAGAACAACGGATTGCTGCGCACTTCGTGCTTCCGCAATCCTGCAAAAATATCCTTAACTATACCATCTTTTCTTCTTCCTGAGAAGTCTCGGTCTCCTTCGGCGGCACCCGGACAATGGTCCAGAGCACCTTGCGGTCCTTGATGGTCTGCACGTCGAAGTGAACGCCCAGCACATCCACACCGGGCTTGCTGCCGTCCTCCGGAATGGAAGGGAGACAGCTGAGAATCAGACCGGCCACTGTATCATAGTCTCGGTCCTCCGGCAGCTCCAGATCCAGCTCATCTGCGAATTCATCCACCCGCATACTGCCGGCCACCCGGTACACGCCCTTGCCCAGCTCCGTGAAGTCCTTGGGCTCCGCCGGGTCAAACTCGTCGAAGATGTCGCCCACGATTTCCTCCAGCAGGTCCTCGATGGTCACGACACCGGCGGTGCCGCCGTACTCATCCACCACCACAGCGAGATGCTGCTTTCGCGCCTGCATATCCCGGAAAAGCTGATCCGCATGCACGGTTTCCGGCACGAAATAGGCCCGACGCAGCAGCTTCTCCAGCGGTTTCGGATTCTTCTCCTGCATGTTGATGAGGAAGTCCCGGGCATTCAGAATGCCGCGGATGTCGTTGATGTCCTCCTCATAGACCGGATAACGGCTGAGACCCGTCGCCTTGATGGCCGCCAGAATCTCTTCATTGCTTTCTTCCATTGAAAAGGCAGTCACATCCGGCTCCGGTGTCATGGCCTCGCTGGCCGTCATATCGCCGAAATCGAAGACATTTTCAATCCATTCCTGCTCATCCTGGGCGATGGTGCCCTGCTCTCCGCTGGACTCCACCATCATCCGCAGCTCCTCCTCGCTGGCCACGCCGTCCTCGGCCTCCAGCTTCATGCCCAGCAGCTTCAGCGTGCCGTTTACGGTCACATTCAGAAGCTTGAACATGGGCGCAAAGAAGATGCTCACCAGCCGCAGCACCCGCAGTGCCGGACGCGCAAAAAGCATAGGCTTCTGCATACCGATTCTCTTCGGCACCATTTCACCGAAGGCTATGGAGAAGAAGGAAATAATGACGGTGATCACTACCGTCGAAAGAACGGAAGCCGCATGGGCCGGAATGGGGAGATGCAGTGTCTCCAGCAGAAAGGCATCCAGGTACCCTGAAAAGCTCTCGGTACCGAAGGCCGCACTCAGAAAGCCGGACAATGTGATGGCCACCTGAATCCCGGACAGAAAGCCGTTGGGGTTTTCCACCACCTTCTGCAGTGCCGCGGCGGTCTTGTCGCCGTCCTCAGCCTGCTTGGCCAGCTTCACTGGGCTCAGCGAAAGAAAGGCAATCTCAGAGCCTGCAAAAAAAGCATTCAAAAGAATGAAAACGATCTGTAATAAAATTTGGGCGGGAAGATTTTCCACGTGATAACTCCTTTTTTCCCGTTAACATAGCACGGCCCTCCTCTGTTTGTCAAGGCGCGCACCATAAGGAAGGCTTCACTGCCGCTCAGCCCGATTGATAACGAGAACATTCACCTGTTGCGCTTGCAGAAGGGCTATCGGATTTGCTACACTTAGCTTTGCATAAAAGGATACGCCGCCGTGGGCGGCAGAACATTAAAGAGAGGTAATCATTATGGCAAATCCGATTGTAAACATCACCATGGACAGCGGCAACGTGATCCGCGTGGAGCTGTACCCGGAAATCGCACCCATCACCGTAGAGAACTTCGTCAAGCTCGCAAAGTCCGGCTTCTATGACGGTCTCACCTTCCACCGCATTATCCCCGGCTTCATGATCCAGGGCGGTGATCCGAAGGGCAACGGCACCGGCGGCCCGGGCTGGAGCATCCAGGGAGAGTTCTCCTCCAACGGTGTGAAGAACGACCTGAAGCACGTGAGAGGCGTTATCTCTATGGCCAGATCCATGGATCCGAACTCTGCCGGCTCCCAGTTCTTCATCATGCATGCAGACGCCGATTATCTGGACGGCCAGTATGCGGCCTTCGGCAAGGTAATCGAGGGTCTCGATGAGGTGGACCGCATCGCCTCCGTGAAGACCGGCTGGCAGGATGCGCCCCGTGAGAAGGTCATCATGACCTCTGTTACCGTGGAGAATGCAGACTGATCATGGACATAAAAGCATACAGTGACCATGTATGGCACTCTTTTCTGGTGGGCATCAAATGGATTCTTTTCGGCGGTCTCTGCGGACTGATCATCGGCGCTGTGGCAGCACTTTTTGCCCAGGGCATCGTCCTGGCCACCGCCTTCCGCACGGCGCACGGAAAAATCATTCTTCTGCTGCCCATCGCGGGTCTCCTGATCGTGCTCTATTACCGGACACTGGGCGCAAAGCAGCCCAAGGGCACCAATCTGGTGCTCTCCGCCATCCGCGAAGGGGAAGAGGTTCCCCTTCGTATGGCGCCCCTCATTATCCTGTCCACGGTGGTGACGCATCTCTTCGGCGGTTCCGTCGGCCGTGAGGGTGCCGCCCTGCAGGTGGGCGGTTCTCTGGGAGCCGGTCTCGGAAAGCTCTTCCGCTTCCGCGAGGACGAACGGCGCCGGGTGATTATGTGCGGCATGAGTGCGGCCTTTTCTGCACTCTTCGGCACACCTCTTGCGGCTGCTGTCCTCTCCATGGAGATCAGCACCGTGGGCATCATGTACTATGCTGCCCTGGTGCCCTGCGTGGTTTCTGCCCTGACTGCGCATCTGGTGGCAGAATATCTGGGTGTCAGTGAGTCCATTCTCATCCTGAAGGAGGTAGTGGAATTCACCCCGAAGACGGCCGGCATCACGCTGGTTTTCGCCGCGCTCTGTGCTATGGTCAGCGTCCTGTTCTGCACCGTCATGCACCGCACCAAGCATCTGATGGCAAGCAAATTCCCGAATCCCTATGTCCGGGTCTTCGTGAGCGGTGTTGTGGTGGTGATCCTAACGGCCCTCGTGGGCAGTCAGACCTACAACGGTACCGGTGCCGCCGTCATTGACGCCTGCATCAACGATCCGGCCTTTCAGATCAGCTCCGCGGCCTTTCTGCTGAAGATTCTCTTCACAGCAATGACCCTGTCCGGCGGCTTCCAGGGCGGCGAGATCGTGCCCTCCCTCTTCATCGGCGCCACCTTCGGTCACGCCTTTGCACTGCTCATCGGCGGAGATCCGGCACTCTTCTCTGCCATCGGCATGGCCTGCGTCTTCTGCGGCGTGACGAACTGCCCCATCGCATCTCTCCTCATCAGCTGTGAGATGTTCGGCTTCGGCGGTTCTTCCTTCTACCTGATGGCCATCGCCATCACCTATCTCTTCTCCGGGAACTACGGACTTTACTCTGCGCAAAAGATTCTTCACTCAAAATTTGAGCCCGGAAAGATTGACTCGTTTACGCATTAGTAATCCACCGGGCCCGGCGACAGGTTACAGTTCAATCGTCTCCAGGTCCTCCGGCACGAAGACATTGCCCCGGAAGTACTGCTGCGCCTCCTCGGTGTAGCGCTGCTTCCGGGTTTTTATTGTCTTGTCCTCGGTATGATAGAGGAGCAGATTCTCAACACCCAGACCGGCCGCGAGCTCTGCCGCGTCCTTCGCCGTGGAATGATGCTTCTCATAGGGATGGAATTCCTCCCGATCCTCATAAAGGCAGAAGGCCTCATGCAGCAGCCATTTGCTGTTCTCCGCGTACTGCTTTTCCGTCTCGTTGTAGGGCTCATCGCCGCAGCAGGTCAGCTTCTCCCCGTTGTCCAGCTCCATGCTGAAGCCGAACTGCTTGGCCTTGGTGGAGTGAATGTCGAAGAAGGTCACCCTCCGGCCGTTGATCTCCCGGGTCTCCCCGTCCTCCACCGCAATGAGCTGCAGCCGGTCGCCCAGGAACTTCAGCGGTCCCGCCTGGAGCAGCATGTGGGAAATCTCGTCCAAAAGCCGGATCACCTCCTCATGACCGTAGATCCGCACCGTGCCCTCGTACTTGCCCGCCTTCATGTTCTGCGTGATGACCCGGATCATCCAGATCATGCCCGTGAAATGATCGACATGCTTATGGGTCAGAAAAATCTCCTTCATGTCCTTCCAGTCAAAGCCCGCGTACTTCAGCTGGTGCAGGATCTGTCCGCCGCCGCCCGCGTCCACCATAAAATAGGATTTTTCGCCATTTTCCTTCTCGTCCGTCAATACAAAGCAGGTGTTGTAGCATTCTGTCACCACCGCATTGCCGGTGCCCAGCATAGTCAGTTTCATTCTCTCTCCTCTTTTCTCCCGTTTGCTCCTGTTTACAAGGCCAATGTCTTCAGCCCGAAGCTGCCTTTACTTGTTCAGCTTCTTCAGCTTCTCCACCATCTCCCGGTCTGCCGGCAGCACCCGCATGTTGCTGGTGACGGGCCGTTCTCCCGGCTTCGTGATGGTCAGCTCCAGCACCGTACCCTCCGGCACACCGCTGCCGAGCTCCAGCTGCAGGAACTGCACCACCTTCGGGTGATCCTTCTGAAAACGCTTGAACTCACCCGCAATCTTCATCATATCCATAGGATTCATATTGTATCTCCTTTTTCTTTACCTTATGTTTTTGCACACACTATCTCTCCCATGATAACCGTTGCATACGCAAAAAACAATAAGAGGGTTTCCAAAAACATTAAATCATGCTATAGTTCCTATGATATTTAAGAAAGTTTTCGTCAAGGAAGGGGAGAGAATTCATGTCAACCATGGAAAATCTCATGAAGAATATTTTATCAGGAAAGCGGCAGGAAACAGCTGCGCTCCTGCAGTCTGCACTGGACCACCTCCCCACCGGCCTGCTGCTGATGGATGCAAACAACCGGCTCTGCTACGCCAATCCGGCGGCCTACCGCATTTTTTCCGCAAAGGATGACGAAGAACTGACCAGAGATGCGAATATCTGGCTGAGAAGGGACGATCCCTCCCTTGTGGAGAATCAGGGCTTTCTGCACCTGACCCTTGACGGCCGCCTGCAGCTCTATACCCGCCGCATCCATCTTCTGCAGGAGGATGACCGGCTCTGCGGCATGCTGCATGTCGTCGAAAAGGCCTCTAAGGGCATCGAGGAGCATCTGGCCAATCACTTTCTGACCACACATGATCCCCTAACCGGCGTTTACAACCGCCAGACCTTCTATACCAACAGCCGCCGTTTTCTGAACGAAAATCCGGATACAAAATACCTTCTTCTCCGAAGCAACATTCGGGACTTCAAGCTGGTCAACAGCTTTTTCGGCGAGGACAAGGGAAATGAAATCCTCCTGGCCATCGCAAATATTCTCTTCACCAGCTGCACCGATGACATGGTCTACGGTCGCCTGGAAAATGACCACTTCGTCATTCTGCTGCCGGAATACCGTCTGGATCTGGAGGATCTCCGGCAGAAGGCCGCTGACCTGGCAACGCTGACAGATTCCTCCGTCTATGCACTCCACTTCCAATTCGGCCTGTATCGCATTCAGGAGCCGGACATCAATGTCTCCATCATGTGTGACCGCGCCAAGCTGGCCCTGGCCTCCATCACGGGCGATGAGCTTTGCAGCATTGCCTGGTATGCCGATACCCAGCTGGAACAGACCAAGCATGAGCGGGAGGTCATCAGTGCCCTGGACTGTGCCCTGCAGGAAAGACAGATCCAGCCTTATCTGCAGGCCCAGGTGGACGAAAACGGAACGCTTCTGGGCGCCGAGGTGCTGGCCCGCTGGATGGACCGCAGCGGAAATGTCACCGAGCCTGTCAGCTTCGTCAGCATCCTGGAAAATGCCGGCATTGTCTACAAGCTGGACCGGTTCATCTGGGAGGAGGCCGCCCGCATTCTGGCGCACTGGACTGAACAGGGTCATAACTCGCTTACCCTCTCCGTCAACATTTCCCTCCAGGATATTTACTATATCGACATTGAAAGCTACTTCGCGGATCTGGTGAAGCGCTATGGTCTCTCACCCTCCCAGCTCAATCTCGAGTTTACAGAGTCCACCATCATGTCCAATGCTGCCGCCTATTCCCATCTGGTGAGCCGTCTGCACCGGCGCGGCTTCCATATCGAAATCGATGACTTCGGCTCCGGCTACAGCTCCCTCAACATGCTGAAGGACATTCCTGCCGACTGCCTCAAGCTGGATATGCACTTTCTGGCAGAAACCGTCCAGGAGGGCCGGAGCCAGGTGATTCTGGAATCCATCCTCAGCATGGCAAGTCGGCTCTCCATGCCGGTAATCACCGAGGGCGTCAGCAATCAGACGCAGGTAGACTTCCTGTCCGCCCGGGGCTGTCACCGCTTCCAGGGCTACTTCTTCTCCCGTCCGGTTTCCTGTCAGGAATTTGAAAAGCGCTACGGACTGGACTGAGC
>CAVATZ010000015.1:0-37730 GCA_963591655.1 Clostridiales bacterium | reverse complement strand
TTTCTTGTGATAAAGTCAAGTCCCTCCCGCATCTGTGCGTCCGTCACACTGCGGTCAATGAAGGCATCGCCCAGGGCATGCAGAAGGATAAAACGCACCTGTCCGTGATCCATTTTTTTGTCTTTTCTGGTGGCCAGCAGGACCTCATCCGGATCCAGCGGCAGGGTAAGCGTGGTTTCCAGTCCTACGATCTCCATCAATGACTTGCATTCCTGAAGCTCCACATCAGAGACAGTGCCCGAAATGTGCATGGCAGCCAGGCAGCCGAGTGCCACGCATTGACCATGACTCAAGGCAAACTGCGAGCATTTTTCAATGGCATGACCGAGGGTATGGCCAAAGTTCAGAAGCTGACGCACACCCTTTTCCTTCGGGTCCTCCTCTACCACAGCCCGCTTGATCAGATTGGAACGGTATACGGTTTCCTCCAGTACGTCGAGATCCCTATGCTGCAGTGCCTCCTTCTGAGAAAGCAGATAATCATAGTATGCTCTGTCACGGATCATGCCATGCTTGATTACTTCTCCCATGCCGGAAGCGTACTGGATCGTGTCCAGGGTATTGAGCACGGAAATATTGGAATACACCAATGCCGGCATATGGAAGGCACCGACCATATTCTTGTACTGACGGAAATCCACACCGGTTTTGCCGCCGATGGAGGAATCCACCTGAGACAGCAGTGTGGTGGGAATCTGAACAAAGCGGATGCCCCGCATGTAAGTCGCTGCTGCAAAACCGGTCATATCCCCGATGACACCGCCGCCGAGGGCAATCAGAAAATCATTTCGATCAAAATTGTCCTGAATGGCACGTTCGTAAATTTCTGCGATGCTGTCAGTATTCTTATATTGCTCTCCGGCCTTCAGGATCAGGGAATCGATTGATCCGAAGCAGTGTGACAGTGCGTCTATTATCGTATCCAAATAGAGAGGGGCAACATTGTCATCGGTAACGATCAATGCCCTGCGGCCTTCTGTGCCAAGGGCTGCGACAGTTTCTGCCAGACGAGAAAAATCTCTCTCTATATAAATATGATAGGAGAAGGCTCCGTTAAATGATACATCCAGTTTGTGGGACATGAAAAATTCCTCTTAAATAAATCGAAGGGGGACATACCCATAACGGATATGCCCCCTTCTGCGCCGTAATTTACACTCTGAAGCTCAAGCCGCTCACATTAAGATCTGCTCCGCTGGAAAGCATATTCTGAAAATCGCCGGACAGCTCTACATTATCAGGTGATGCAATGAAAATATAACTGGAGATTTTCTGAAGATCACCGCCAATGGCGTACACGGAACCGGAGGTGAAATCAATGATGCGCTGTGCAACCTCCATATGCAGGCCTTCCATATTGAGAACCACGGCCTTGCCTTCGAGAAGGTAATCACAGATGACTCTGGAATCGTCCATGTTGCTGGGCTTGATCATGGTAACCTCTACACTGGGCTTCTTCACAGAGGATGCTGTTGACTTGGTCTTGCTGCCGAACAGTCTCGGTCTCGGCTGCTCTTCCTCATCATAGTCATCGGCATCTTCAGTGACAGCGGCCTTCTTTGAAAAGAGACTGGGGCGCTGCGGCTCCTCATCATGATATTCGTCATCGAACTCAAAATCTTCATCGAGATCGTAATCATCCTCCTGATTCAATCTCAGGTTTTTCATAATATTTGTAATAAAACTCATTTCCATTCTCCAGTTCGTTAGCTTCTTTTTTCCTTAACTATTGTAAACAATTTTGAGTTCTTGTCAACCTTGAATCATGCCGGGTTTTAAGAAATACACTATTGATAAATAATCTGTCCCTCGGTGACCAGTGATGCATCCAATACAATATGATCATACACAGAGATGCCGTAGTCTGTATTCTCCTCCACGATCAGATATTCATTGGTGGATTCCACCGGTACGATCTGACGAAATACCGCATAGCCCTTATTGATGTTGTAGACACCCTGAATGGTCTTGGTGGCTCCCACACTGTAGGTCTGGTCGCCGCCTTCCTTCACCAGAAGATCATTTGTGTTGATTTGCTCTGAGGAAGCATCCTTCGGAATGCTGATGTAGCAATACTGCTCATCCACCCGATAGATTTCAGACTCCACAAAGTCCTGACTGCCGTCTGCCTGCCGCCGCAGGAAGCCGGTTCTTCCGTCTGCCTGCGGCACCAGGAAACTCTTGGGTACCACAAAGAATTCCTTCTCGGTCACAGCGGTCAACGGAATCTTCAGCCCCGTCTCCTCATCTGTCTGCAGCTCGAATTCAATGTAGCGATCGCTGATAAAATCCTCCATCAGCTCATTCATGGTGAGCTCACCGTAGCTGGCGCCATCGGAGCCGATGAACATGGACAGTGCAGCATTGGTATCCAGATCGAGTTCAGGAAAATGAACCGTTACAGATTTTACATCCTGGTAACGGGTTTTCTCCTCATCTGTCAGGGGAAATACGATGGACCAGGAGGAATCCGTCACCAGCTTGCAGACCGGCTGCCCTGCTTCGACCAGCTCTCCGGCTCTCGCCATATGCTTCTGCTCATTGCTTTCATCGAAGAGTGCTGCGGTTACATCCTCAGTCTTCAGCCCTTCCTGACCATCCACTGTATAGGAAACCACGCCTACGGTGTCTGAGGAAACACGGGTATAGGAAATTCCCATTTCGGAGAGCACCTGATCAAGATCCTCCGCTGCGGTGACACCGGAATACTCCAGTGCTGCCGCATCCAATGTGGATTTTATGTCGTAGAGAGCGGAAAAATTTTCATTCTGAAAGTTTTCCGAAAACGCCGACAAACGATAGCGGATATCCGACAGCTGATCATCGCTAAGCTCTGTCGTCAGCTCTGGATGTTCAGACAGATACTTTTCCATACTGCCGGTTTCGTCAATGGTGTAAATGCTGGCACCGGCGGCTACCCGCTTTCCCTCCTGCACATAGTAGTGTATGTAGCCGGAGCTCTGGGCCGTTTCCACCGTTTCTTCGCGGACAGCAATGCCGGTAAAGCTGCTCTCCTTTACCATGCCGCCCTTCGGCACTTCATAAAAGCGGATCTGTGCGCGCGTCAAATAAGCGTATACACTAAAAACAATGTAGAGAAAGATAATCAGAAAGATTATCATCCCTACATTGAAATTAAATGGCTTTCTGTATTTGATTACGTTTTGTTTTTCAATACTCTGATTTTTTGCTGCCATTCGAAAATCGTATTACAGAGCGATTGCTACGTCCTTCTTAACACTCTCCGGAAGCTCTTCTGCATCCATGGAAACACTCAATACAAAGGTAACGTTGTACTTCTCACCCAGTCCCTCCAGCTTTGCGATGCAGTTGGAAATATCTGCGCCCTCAAGTCCGGAAAGCTTCAGGAAGCTGTCCATAAACATATACTCAAGATCATGATCCTGAGAAACAATACCGCTGATGAAACCAACGAATGCGTCCTCATTTTCAACCGGGAACTCGTTCACGTTGATGAGACGGATCTTGTTGTTCAGCTCATACATGTGAGATGCGGACTTGTCAAGAAATACAACGCTGCCGTTGGCTTCCTTGATTGCTGTGTTTGCCTTGTCGAGAAGCTGCTTTGTCTTGCCCTTGCCTCTCTTGCCTACGATCATCTGTACCATAGTCAGTACCTCCTAACTTGTAGTAAATAAAGTATATTACATATGGGGGTGGTTTTCAAGGTAAAACTTCCCCTAATGCAGCTTAAGCAGCAGATTTGTCATGTTCTCATAGAGATCATCCTTGGTCTCTCCCTGCATCACAACGGCGATGTATTCCTTGCCGCTGTCATCCTTTCGGACTGCCATAGCCAGGCAATAGCCGGCCTTCTTGGTGGTACCGGTTTTTCCGCCGAGAACGGTAATTCCCTCCGGGGTCTCCTTCTCGCCGAGAAGGTACAGATTGGTGTCCTTCCAGGTCTGGGACTTGGGCTGGCCGTTTCGATCCTTATACTTGACCGCGTAGCTGTCACTGCCGACAATTTCCCGGAAGGTATCGTATTTTAGCGCCTCACGAAGTATCAGGTAAATGTCGTAGGGCGTCGTATAATGGTTGTCATCCGGCAGTCCGTTGGGATTCACAAAGTGTGTTCCCGTACATCCCAGCCGCAGGGCTTCCTCATTCATCATCTGCACAAAGGCATCCACGGAGCCCGCAGTGGCCTCTGCCACTGCAACGGCGGCATCATTTCCGGAGGGAAGCAGCATGCCGTAAAGCAGCTCCTCAACGGTCAATGTCTCTCCCGCCTGCAGATATGCTGTGGAGGAGCCGCTGACCTTGATGATCGAATTCTGTGTCACGGTAAATTCCTGCTGCAAATCCTCTACATTTTCCAGACAAACGAGCGCTGTCATCAGCTTGGTGATGCTGGCAGGGTAGGTTCTGGCATAGGGATTGGAATAGGAAACAGACTCCGGATGACCGTCTTCGCCCAGCTCCACCAGCAGGGTGGTGCTGGCTGTGATATCGTTGTTGTTGAAATCCGTGGTGCCCGGTACCGCCAGATCATAGGCAAAGCCTTTTGCCTTCAGGTTGTCCTCGCCGCCTCCGCTGTTTACGGAATTCATTTTGGTCAGGGCAGTATCCGCATTGAAGGGCTTTTCCAGCGTACTGCCGCAGCCGGAAAGCAAAAAGAGTGAAAAAACAACCGGCAGTAAGCCTTTCGCAAGTTTACGGCCGGTCAGCTTGTTGATGGAATTTTTTTTATTGCTCATGCTCAGATGTTTCTCCACTCCAGATCTCCGCGCTCCAGTGCGTGGATCAAAAGCTCTGCAGTTGCCAGATTGGTTCCGATGGGAACGTTATAGGTATCACAAAGCCGTACGATGGAGTTTACCTCAGGCTCGTGATCCTTGGCATGCAGCGGATCTCGAAGGAAAATCACCATGTCAATGTTTCCCTGCTCAATCTGCCCTGCCATCTGACGGGAGCCCCCTGTCTCGCCCGGCAGGAATTTATGAATCCGCAGGTTTGTAACCTCTTCAATGAGAATGCCGGTGGTACCGGTAGCATAAAGCTCATGCTTACTGAGAATCCCCCGGTATGCAATGCAGAAATTCTGCATCAGCTTTTTCTTGGAATCATGTGCGATCAATCCGACGTTCATGTTCTCTACCCCCTATTCCTGTACTCCTCTATGATTTTCTCTGCAGTGCCACGTTCAGCACAATCCCCATACCGGCGTAAATGGAAATCAGCGAGCTGACTCCTCTCGAAAAAAACGGAAGCGTGATACCGGTATTCGGAAACAGTCCTGTGGCCACAGCAATATTCGTATAGGTCTGAAAACCCAGCCATCCCATCATGCCGACGCAGAGCAGTCTCCCGCTCAAGGTCCGGGCCCTCGATGCTATTATAAGACATTCGAGAATAATTAACAAGAACACAATGATGATAATGACGGATCCGCGAAATCCCAGCTCCTCTCCAATAACGGAGAAAATGAAGTCATTGTCACTTTCGGAAAGGAAATTGCCGTTTTTCACCGAGAAAATAGAGCTGTTGTTCAGCCCCTTTCCTTTCAGCATGCCGGAGCCGATGGCCAGCAGGGAGTTCATCTGCTGATAATAGCTCTGGGGATCCGATGACGGGTCCAGGAAGGTCAGAATACGCGTCGCCTGATAGCCCTGGAGGAAGGGGATTTTGTCATACAGCCCCGACTGGAAGAGGTAAATGAAGAGCACAGCAAAGGGCACGATGGCAAGGAGCACACCCAGGATCCAGCGGGTGCTGATGGGTGAGGCAAAAACCATTACCGCCACAATGACCGTCATGATAATTGCAGTGGAAAGATTCGGCTGCAGCAGCACCAGTCCCACCGGCAGGGCGAAATACAGCAGCGCCAGCAGCACGGTATGGGGAGAATTGATGGTATCCTTCGCCTTGTGCAGATAGTTTGCATAAAAGATGATGAGACCCGCCTTTACAAACTCTGCCGGCTGCACCTGTCCCAATACCGGCACGGTGATCCAGCGCACGGCACCATGCCCGCTGGCGGTGCCGTAGATCTTTACGCCTGCCAGCATCAGCACACAAAGCAGATAGATCAGATTGGCCTGCTGGGTGATCTTTCGGTAATCAATCAGGGAAATACCGATGCAGAGCGCCAGACCGGCACAAGAGCCCATAATCTGTCTGGCGACCTGCGGATCATGGAAGTCCGGTGCAGACATGGCGGATCTCACAATCAGTATGCCCATGACATTCAGAAACACCATGTAAAGCACCAGGCGAATATCATATTTTCGAAAATTATAATCAAATTTCATATCGTCTTGATTTTTCATCCTTCCCTACGGCAGGCTTAGTCGGACACATTCACAGCAGAAACATAGGAGGCATCCTGAGACAGAATCTGATCCAGGCTGGTCTTTCCGAAGCAGTAGTTGTAAACCTGGTTGGCAAGGCTGGCAGCGTTGCCGGAGGAATAACCATAGGAAATATTCACGGTTACACTGATCTCCGGATCCTCTGCCGGTGCATAGGAAACGAATACCGCATGATTTCCGCGGTCCTCGCGCTCCTGCGCGGTTCCGGTTTTTCCGGCAACGGTGATATCCTGTCCGGCAAAGACACGCTTGGCTACACCCTCGGTGATCACCTTCCGGAGACCGGTATGTACCGCATTCCAGGTTACCTGGCTGAATTCCAGCTTTCTCTCCACCTGGGGCTCAATGCTTTCCACCACATTGCCGCCGGCATCCGTGACCTTGTCCAGGATAGACAGCTTGTAGAGGGTTCCGCCGTTGGCCACCGCCGTGATATAGCGGGACAGCTGAACATTGTTGAAGGCATGTGTACCCTGACCCATGGCAGAACGCTCCGGATCGGAATCGGAAATGCGGGGCTCGGCCTCATCAATTTCCACACCGCTCTTTTCATCCAGACCGAAAAGACCGGCATACTTTTTGATGCGCTCCAGACCGGTTTCCTGATCGTAGCTGCCGTCGGCATCCGTGGACAGGCGATGTCCCAGATCGGCAAAGAAGAAGTTGCAGGAGTTCATAATACCGTCCACAATGTTTTCTTCGCCGTGGGCTGAAGGCCAGATCCAGCAGCGGATGGCCGGAGAAACCTCCTCGTATTTACCGGTACAGTCGATGACGGTATCGGTGGTGATGACGCCTTCCTCCAGTGCCGCCACAGAGGTGATGGGCTTAAAGGTAGAGCCCGGTGCCAGCTGGGTCTGGGTGGCACTGTTCAGAAGCGGCAGGGACAAATCCGCGTTGCACTTCTTCAGATAATCCGGATCTGAAATACGATTGTTGTCAAAGCCGGGATAGGTCACCAGCGCCTTCACCTTGCCGGTGTTCACATCCGTCACCGTCACAGAGCCGTTGCAGGGATCCAGGGCCAGCTGGGCCGGTGTCAGCTCGATCCGGCGGATCTTGTCGATCAGAAAGGTATAGGCATAATGGGCATCTCCCGTCGAAAGCTGCTGATAGGCAGCAGAATCCGGCTGCAGTACGCCCTGCTCAAAAAGGGCCATCAGCAGAAGGTATCCGGGGATGGTTTTGTCGGCTATGGCGTACTTATAAAGAATTTTCTCAAAATCCTGATCTGCCGAAAGCTGTGTCATCAGCTTATCAATGAACAGTCCGTAGATGCTTCCCACATCGGAATATTCCGTATCCAGCTCCAGTCTGGAGGTGTCCAGCCAGGATTCGCTGATGCCGGCCAGTATGAAGTCATGGAGGGAAATGCTGTCGTTCTTCCATGCGGTATAGGCCTCGGATTCCCGGTAGCTCTGATTCTCTGTATCGATGATGCCGGAGGCTTTGCCGGTGAGGTAATCATAAATATAAACCACAAAGGCCTGCATATCCTGCGGCAGCTCCTTCAGTGTGCCGCTGCCGTTCTCCAGCATGCTGCGGATTTCGGAAAGCTTCGTCTCCCGATTGGACGCAAAAAGGGCCGCAATCTGCTTCTCGGCAGTACCGGCATCATCGGCACTGAAATGGGTTCTGTCCAGCACATTGTTGTTGATGAGCTGGAAGTAGGCATCCTTCAGGGGAATCATGATTTGGGACTGCTTGACATTTTCCGTATCCACATCGTCGTTTTCCGTGATCTTCGACACCAGAATACCTGCCAGCTCCTGCTCCAGCAGATGATAAATCGCGATCTGATCATCCGCGGAAATGGTGGTATAAATGTCATTTCCGGACTTGGCCTCTGTTTCGGAAACCACCTCAATGATGGAGCCCACAGAGTTCAGGTACATGGTGCGATGTCCCTTCTGCCCCTTCAGAACGCTCTCCTCGCTCTTCTCCAGTCCCCATACACCGACAAGGTCATTTGCGGCATAGCTTTCATCGGTTTTCTGCAGCTCCTTCAGCTGATCCTCCCGCACCTGGCCGGTATAGCCCACGATATGGGAAAGATAAGGCGCATAGTTGTATTTCCGCACAGAAACATTCGCTACTTCCACACCGGGAAGCTCACCCCGGCACTCTTCGATCTCCGCCATGCATTCATTGGAAATATTTTCCACAATTGTGGTGGAGAGATACTTCTGATAGGCGGTCAGCCGCATGGTATAGAGAATGTTGATCATGTCCAGAACAGTGGAATCACTGGGGACAATGGGATTGCCGTCATCATCCTTCATCTGGTCAAAATGATAGCGCTTTTTGGAATAATTGAAGATGGCTTCTGCGTCCTGACTGAAGGTGCTCTCCGAGAGATCCTCCTCATTGCGGCCGTAGGCCTGGGCAATGAAGCGGCGCTTCTCGGATTCGGAGCTGGTGGTGAAGTGCAAGCTACCGTCGCTGTCCATCGCAATCTTGTACTGCCCCTTCAGCGTATACTGATACTTTTCTACGATCTCTGCCAGCTTCTTCAGCATACGGTTACGGCTGTTGATACCGCTCTCTGTCGTGTCGAAGGAATCAGTATCCGTGATGGTAATGTTGTACTGCAGGGCATTGTAGGCCAGAAGCTTTCCGTCCCGGTCATAAATATTTCCGCGGGTGCCGGCGGTGGTGGATTCCGCCAGAATCCTCTCCTGATACTGCTCCAGGTACTCATTGCCGTGCAGAATCTGCAGCTGAAAAAGCTGCACGATTAGAACAGAAAACAATGCCGTGAAGGCAATGGCCAGAGCAAAAAGCCGGGAAGAAAAAATTCTTCCCAGAACCTCTCTGATCAGCTCCCAGATCTCTCTTAGCATTCTTTAACGCATCCTCCTCAGCTCATGCTGTCCATCTTTCGCGCCGCACTGAAGAAGGATCGGTACAGCACCAGTGTTACCAGCATGGAGAACACAATCGATGGGAAAACAATATGCAGAAAATAGTAAGGAATATCCAGCTTTGCGCGGATCAGAAAGCGGAAAACGTAGATATACAGGTGATAGCTCAGCTCACTGAATACACAGATCACCATAGGCAGTGTCAGATATTCCTCATAGTAGAAACGGCTGAAAAAGCCGTTTACATAACCGATAAAAATGAAAATCAGGCTGTAGAAGCCGAAGGGCCCCGAGTAAAACATGTCCATCAGAAGCCCTGCCCCCAGTCCGTACAGCATGCCGGGCAGACTGCCGTGCATGAAGCCAAAGGAAAAGGTCAGGATCAGCAGCAGATTCGGGGAAGCAGACAGAAAGGGAATCAGCGGGAAAACACTGGTCTGAATCAGAAAGGCCAGAAGGATGGAAAAGACATAGAACAAAAGCCGCAGCCATTTCTTCATCCGCCGATTTAAAAATTTTTTTCGTTTTCCGGCCCTCACTGGGATGCCTCCGTTTCCTCTGCAGTTTCAGCAGCTGCAGTGTCTGCTTCTGCTGCACTGTCAGCAATCGTCGTCTCCGCTGCCTCTGCCGTCGTATCTGTCGGTGCGGCGATTTCGCCTGCCGTTTCCGCGGCTGTCGTCGTTTCCTCGCCGGCATTTTCATCCTGGAAGGAATCGGATTTCAATGTGGTGATCACCAGCACCTCACTCATATCGTCGAAATTTGCAGCCGGGATCAGATATCCGTTTTTCATGAGCCGCTTTTCGTCTTCGCTGACGTCCACAGCATAGCCCACCAGGATGCCGGGAAGGAACTTGGCGGAAATGTTGCTGGTCACGATGCGGTCGCCGTCCTGTATCGGCGCATCCTTATTCATATCGGTGATGCGGAGACGGCCCTGCTGATACAGGGTCAGATCGCCTGCCACAATGCAGGTATCGCTGGACTGGATACCCATACAGGAAACGCGGGATTCGTCGTCGATGATCGAACGTACGGTTGCATAATTCAGTCCAACATCCGTCACAATGCCGACGAGACCGCCGTTCGCCATGACATTCTGATCCACCCGGATGCCGTCCTTGGAGCCCTTATCAATGCGGAAAACCTGGAACCAGTTCTCACTGTCCTTGGCAATGATACGGGCGGCCACCTTCGGGTACTGCAGATACTCCTGATCCAGCTGATACAGCTCGCGAAGCCGGGTAAGCTCCGCTGCGTTCTGCTTCAGAATGTTGTTCTCCTCTGTCAGCGTATCCACCTGCTCCTGAAGCGTCTGCTTGGCTGCTTCCGCCTCCTGCAGCGTTTCGTGATTCTTGAGATGACGGTAAATTCCGAAGCCCACACGGTTCACGCCGGTTTGTACCGGCACCAGAATGTAGCCGATGGTGTTCCGGATGGGATCCGCGAGACCGCCCTTTACAGAGGAAAGGGCGACCATCATGATGCAAAGCACCGTCAGAATGATGTAAATATATTTGCTCTTCTTATTATCCACTAAATCAAACCTTGCTTTCGGAAGCTGTAATATCGGTTGTCCCCGATAATGATATGATCAATCAGATTGATGCCCACCATGCGGCCTGCCAGCTCCAGATCTCTTGTAAAATGCACGTCCTCATCAGAGGGCTCCGGATCCCCGCTGGGGTGATTGTGCACCATGATCATGCAGACCGCACTGATACGAATTCCCTCCGCGAAAATATCCCGGGGAGAAAGCGCCGTCTGGCTGCAGGTGCCTCTGGAAACAACAAAATCCCGGATCAGCCGCTTATGATTGTCCAGATAAAGGATGTGGACGGTCTCATAATCCAGATGCCGCATATCCTCCTTCAGATAACCCGCAACGCTGTCCGGGTCCCGGAAATCAATTTCGGATACCCGCCGACGCCGCTTCCAGATCCGGGCGGAAATTTCTCCGATGGCACAGAGCTCCATCGCCCGGATGGCACCGATTCCCGGGATCTGCCGGTATTCGGCTTCGGAGACATGGGCAAGCCCCACCAGCCCGTCATATAACGGATTGATGTGAAGGATCTCCTCGGAAAGCGCCAGGACAGTCTTGTCCCTTGTGCCGGTGCGAAGCAGAATGGCCAGCAGCTCCTGGTCAGTCAGAGCCTTTACGCCGTACATTCTGCACTTCTCACGCGGCTTGTCTTCCGGGTTCATGGTTTCAAAGGTACTCATATTCACTCCTGTTCTGTCAGAAAAGCAGGAGCCCACATAATTGACTTATTTTAGCACAGAGTATGCACCATAACAATTCCTCAAAGCTGAAATAAGTATGAACAATCATTACGAAATGGATACGAGACCCTTTTCCCAGAGCTTCTGCACGGACATCAGGATACCAAGCTTCGCATGATACCAGGTCAGACCGCCCTGGAAATAGACATTATAGGGCGGCTTGATGGGGCCATCGGCGGAGAGCTCAATGCTGGAGCCCTGTACAAAAGCGCCGGCAGCCATGATCACCTGGGAATCATAGCCCGGCATGGCATCCGGCATGGGGGTAACAAAGGAGTCCACCGGAGCTGCTGCCTGGATGCCCTGACAGAAGGCGATAACCTTTTCCGGAGAGCCCAGGGTAATGGCCTGAATGATGTCATTACGCTTCGTATCTCCGTGGGGATGGCAGGCGAAGCCCAGCTTCTCATACACATTTGCAGCGAAGATGGCCGCCTTCTCTGCGCCGGCCACAATGGTGGGTGCCAGGAAGAGCCCCTGATAGAAGGGACGGTTCAGATCCAGAGAGGGTCCGACCTCCTTGCCGAGTCCCGGTGTGGTGAGCCGGATGGCGCAGCGCTCGATACATTCCTTTGTACCGGCAATGTAGCCGCCGATGGGGGCCAGTCCGCCGCCCGGATTCTTGATGAGAGAGCCTACCACCATGTCTGCACCATAGGCACTGGGCTCCTCCCGGCAGACAAATTCACCGTAGCAATTGTCCACCATGCAGATCACATCCGGCTTGATGCCCTTGATAAAACGGATCAGCTCGCCGATCTGCTCCGGACTGAAGGTATCTCGTCCGGAATAGCCCTTGGAACGCTGAATTTCCACAAGACGCGTCCGTTCATTGATGGCTTCACGGATTTCATCATAGCGGAAGCTGCTGTCCGGGTTGAGATCCACCTGCCGGTAGGTAATACCGAATTCTGCCAGAGAGCCGGCGGAAGGCCGGATGCCGATGACCTCCTCCAGGGTATCATAGGGCTTTCCTACCGGAGAAAGAATTTCATCTCCGGGGCGAAGATTTGCCTGAAGGGCGATGGCCAATGCATGTGTTCCGCAGATGATCTGGCCGCGCACAAGCGCATCCTCTGTGCCGAAGACATTGGCATACACGCGCTCCAGGGCATCTCTTCCGATGTCGTCATAGCCATAGCCGCTGGTGCCGATGAGGTGTGCTTCACTGACCCCGGCATCCTGCATGGCCTTCACCACCTTCAGCTGGTTGTATTCTGCAATCTCGTCAATGGCCTGAAAGCGCTGCTTGAGAGAATCCAGTACCGGAGCGCAGAAGTCCTGCACCTCACGGCTTATGCCCAACGCGCTGTACATTTCCTGATTATCCATTCTGTTATTTCATCCTTTTCATAATTAAATTTCGAAATATCGATCCATTCTGCTGCCGGCTCCCGTCGGAACCAGGTCAGCTGCCGCTTCGCATAATTCCGGGAATGCTTTTTGATTGCCTCAACAGCCTCCGTCAGACTGCATTCTCCGTTCAGATACTGTAAAAGCTCCTTGTAGCCGATGCCCTGGAGGGAGGTACGGTCCGGCGAAAGCCCCAGATCCCGAAGCCATTTGACTTCCTCAAGAAGGCCGGAAGCCATCATGGCATCCACACGGCTGTCGATGCGCCGGTACAGCTTTTCCCGGTCGTCCGTCAGCACAAAGAAGGCAGCATCATAAACCGGCTGCCGTTGCCGCTCCTCTGCATTATGGGCGGAAATGGGCGTGCCGTGCAGCGTATAATACTCCAGCGCCCGAATCACACGCCGCACATTGTGGGCGTGAATTTTTTCGGTAGAAGCCGGATCCACTGCCTGCAGACGGGCATAGAGCCGCTCTGGTCCGCCATCTTCCGCGGCTTCCTGTTCCAGCTGCTGCCGGATTTCCTGCTGCTTTTCATCCGGCTCCTCAGAAAAATCGATGCCGTAAAGCAGCGCCTGGATATAAAAGCCCGTGCCGCCTACCAAGATCGGCAGCCTTCCCTTTGCGTAAATCTTCTCCAGCGCTTCTGCTGCCATTTTCTGAAAAACGGAGACATCATAATTCACGGAGGGATCAATGACATCAATCAGATGATGCGGGATGCCCTGCATTTCCGCATCCGTAACCTTGGCGGAGCCGATGTCCAGTCCCCGGTAGACCTGAACGGAGTCCGCCGAGACACATTCGCCGTTCAGTGCCTTGGCCAGTTCGACAGAAACAGATGTTTTTCCCACTGCCGTGGGACCCGCCACAATCACCAGGGGACGTTTGTTTGTCATGCTTCTCTCCTTTTTCGGTTAAACGATACGCTTGAACTTTTTTTCCAGCTCCTGCTTGGACATGGAAATGATGGTGGGGCGGCCATGGGGACAGGCATAGGGATTGTCCAGCTGCAGGAGCTCTGTGATGAGCGCATCGGCCTCCTGGACACTCAGCCTGTTGTTTCCCTTGACCGCAGCCTTGCAGGACATGGAGGCCAGCTTATCGTAAATGCTGTCCGCCGTGGTCATCCCGGTCTCCTCGGTGAGGTCGTCCAATATCTCCAGCAAGAGCTCCTTCTTGCCGATCTCCGGCAGGTCCGCCGGGACCGCCGAGACACTGTAGTCTCTGCCGCCGAGGGAGCTGATCTCATAGCCCAGATGTTCAAAATATCTCTGATACTTTTCCAGCATCAATGTTTCATCTGCCGACAGGGTCAGAAGAATCGGCGGATTCAGATACTGGGATACCGGCTTCTTCTGCTTCAGCCGCTTCATCATCCGCTCGAAGTTCACCTTTTCATGGGCCGCATGCTGATCGATGATGTAGAGCTTTTCGTCATATTCAATGAGCCAGTAGGTATTGAAGAGCTGTCCGATGATCCGGTGCGACTTCCGGGCCTTTTCACTCAGGAACTTCTCCGAGAAGAGACTTTCCTGCTCCGGCTTCGGTGTAATGTTTTCTTCCTGGACGGAATGTTTCGGTGCTGCAGGAACCGTATTCACATCATAAGGAATCGAAGCCTCGGACAGATCCGAAGCAGCCCGCACTTTTCCCAGATCCATGTCCTTCACATCCGCTGTTGCTTCCGCACCCGATGATTTTTCAATTTCTGTCATCACTGCAGCGGTTCCTTCTGGCTTTGCCTCCGCCGGATGCTGCACCGGCTTGGGAACTGCCGTCGGCTTTCCGAGTACAATATCCGCCTTCGGCTTCGCGGCAGGCGGGAGCGATGCCGACAGGCTTTTCTCCAGCTGTTCGGCGTGAATGCTTTCCCGCTTATGCTCGAAGGGCTCAACATGCGGAACCGACCCGGCAGCAGGGGCGACGGCATTGTCCTCGGATAAAAGGTCGAGGTTCACCACCAGCTCCGTTTCGTGAAGTGCGCGGCTCAGGGCATCCACCATGCAGTTATACACCGTCATGCCGTCGGAAAAGCGCACCTCCAGCTTCTGGGGATGCACGTTCACATCCACCAGCTCCGGATTGATGTCCAGCAGCAGCACCGTAAAGGGGAATTTATGCTGCATGAGGAAGGCGCGATAGCCGTCCTCGATGGCCTTCTGCAGCAGCGGATTTTTTACAAAACGCCGGTTCACAAAGTAAATCTCATAATTCCGGTTGGAACGGTTCGTGGTGGGCTTTCCCAGAAAGCCGTGAATGGTGATCGCCGGAATGCCTGTGAGCTTCGAGGGCAGGTAGGATTTCTGCACCGTGATCAGCTGACCGGCAATCTCCCGTCCGAAAATGGCATAGATCACATCCATGAGCGAGCCGTTTCCCAGCGTTAAGAGCTTCTGGCGGCCGTCCTGCAGAAAACGGAAGGCGACCTCGGGGTGCGCCAGGGCCTCCTTTTCCAGAATGTCCTGGATCCGGGCAGCCTCGGTGGCGGGCGATTTCAGGAACTTCTTTCGGGCCGGCACATTGTAGAAAAGATCCCGTACCACAATCGTGGTGCCGTCCGGTGCGCCGATTTCCGAAAGCGCTTTCTCCTCGCCGCCTTCGATGAGATACTGGGTGGCCAGGAGGCTGTTCTGCCGCTTGGTGATGAGCTCCACCTTCGCCACGGCTGCGATACTGGCCAGGGCCTCACCCCGGAATCCGAGCGTCGCAATATGACTGAGATCCGCCGCTGCCCGCAGCTTGCTGGTGGCATGCCGGAGAAAGGCCAGCCGCACCTCATCCTTTTCAATGCCGCAGCCGTCATCGGTGATGCGGATCATGGACAGGCCGCCGTTCCGAATCTCCACCGAAACCGAATGGGCACCGGCATCCACGGCATTCTCCAGAAGCTCCTTTACAATGCTGAGGGGCCGTTCAATGACCTCTCCTGCCGCGATCTGGTTGATGGTTTCATCATTCAGCAGCTGAATGGACATGAAGTTCTCCTTTCGTTATCAACTGGGCCAGTCTTCTTTGTCGTTACTGCTTCGCCGCCAGTTCCTTCATCTCGTAGAGACAGTTTATCGCCTCCAGGGGCGTCATGCGGTTCAAATCCAGCGCCTGCATGTAGTCCAGAAGCCGGTGCTCTGCGGCAGAAGTCTCCATACTGTCGGCACCTTCCACAACGCCCGAAGCACTGCCTTGCCGGTCTGCCGTCTGTGCCGCCTCTGCTGCCTTGCCTTTGCCTGACCGCTCTTCTCCCGCAGCATTGGTCAATTGCCGCGCTTTTGCCAGAATATCCGCTTCCGAAAGCTCCGCCGCGATTTCCTTCGCCCGGTCAATCACCGGCTGCGGCACGCCGGCCAGACGTGCCACATCGATGCCGTAGCTCTGGTCTGCGCCGCCCCGGAGGATTTTCCGGAGGAACACGATATCCTGACCGTGATTGGTTACGGCAATACAATAGTTCTTCACACCCTCCAGCTTTCCCTCCAGCTCAGTCAGCTCATGATAGTGGGTGGCGAAGAGGGCCTTGGCCTTCACCGTATTGCTGAGATACTCCACCACTGCCCAGGCAATGGACAAACCGTCAAAGGTACTGGTGCCCCGGCCGATTTCATCCAGGATCAAAAGAGACCTGGTGGTGGCATTCCGGAGAATATTGGCCACCTCGTTCATTTCCACCATAAAGGTGGACTGCCCGCTGGCCAGATCGTCAGACGCGCCCACCCGGGTGAAAATCCGGTCGCAGATGGAGATGTCCGCCTGCTTCGCCGGTACGAAGGAGCCGATAGAGGCCATCAGCGTGATCAGTGCCACCTGCCGCATATAGGTGGATTTTCCCGCCATATTCGGACCGGTAATGATGGCGATCCGGTTTTCATCGTCGTCCAGCAGGGTATCGTTGCTGACGAAGCGGTCCTCCTTCAGAAGCTGCTCTATCACCGGATGACGGCCATCCTGAATGACAATGCGGCCTTCATTGTTGATTTTTGGACGCACATACTGGTTATCGGTGGCCACCCGGGAAAGCGATACCATGCAGTCGAGAACGGCAATGCAGTGGCTGCTCTTCTGCACCCGGTTAATGTTTTCACCGATACGGTCCCGTACCTCGGCAAAGAGTGTATACTCCAGCGTGTTGAGTTTTTCCTCTGCGCCGAGAATGATGTTCTGCAACTCCTCCAGACGATCCGTGGTGTAGCGCTCTCCGTTTGCCAGTGTCTGCTTCCGGATATAAGAATCCGGCACCTGGTTCTTAAAGGTATTGCTGACCTCAATGCAATAGCCGAAAATCCGGTTGTACTTGATCTTCAGCGTTTTTATGCCGGTCTTTTCCCGCTCCTCTGCCTCCAGATCCGCAAGCCACTGCTTGCCGGACAGCTTTGAATCCCGATACCGGTCGGCCTCCGCATGATATCCTGCCTTGATGACACCGCCGTCCTTTGATGACACCGGCGGATCCTCCACAATGGCCTGATCAATCAGCTGATACAGATCCTGCAGCTCGTCCAGCTCCGCATAGAGCGAGGCCGCCAGAGCGCACTGAAAGCCGGAAAGCTGCTGCCGAATGGCGGGAAGCAGCCGGAGAGACTCCTTGAAGGCAATGAGATCCCTCGGATTCGCAGACTGATAGCTGATCTTGCCGAGAATCCGTTCCAGATCGTAAATGGAGTTCAGATATTCTGCCAGCTCCTCCCGGTCGATGTAGTGGCCGCAAAGCTCTTCCACGAAGTCCTGCCGCCGGAGAATTTCCGCCTCGTCGATCAGCGGCTGCTCCAGATACCGGCGGAGAAGCCGGGCACCCATGGCGGTTTTGGTCTTATCCAGCACCCAGAGCAGCGAGCCCTTTTTCTTCTTTTCCCGCATGGTCTCACAGAGCTCCAGATTCCGCTGGGTAGCGGTATCGATGATCATGAACTGGGAGCTCTGGTAATAGCGGATATTTGCGATATGATCCACAGTACCCTTCTGCGTATCATAAATATAGCGAAGGGCAGCTGCGGCAGAAAGACGCGCATGCTTCCGGTCCGAAAGACCCAGTCCGGCAAGCCCTGCATGGAAATGCTTCTCCAGCAGCTCCCGGGCCTTTTCCTCACTGTAGTCCTCCTCCGGAAGCTCTGTGATGATGAGATCAAAGCGATTCTTCAGCTCCTCCGGATCGAAACCGGCCGCAAGAAAGGCATGGTTCACCAGCAGCTCCGAGGGAGAAAAACGACTCAGCTCATCGTAAACGGCACGGCCTTCAGCACAGCTCGTGGTGAGAAATTCGCCGGTGGAAATGTCAACGGCGGAAATACCGAAGCCCCGGGCATCACAGTAGACGCTCATGAGGAAGTTGTTCTTGCCCTCCTCCAGTGCAGTCTCCGAGGTTAGGGTGCCGGGGGTGACCACCCGGATCACCTCTCGCTTCACAAGCCCCTTTGCAAGCTTCGGATCCTCTACCTGCTCACCGATGGCCACCTTATAGCCTTTGCCCACCAGCCGCGCAATATAGCCCTCTGCCGCATGAAAGGGGACCCCGCACATGGGGGCCCGTTCCTCTGCACCGCAGTCCTTTCCCGTCAGCACCAGATCCAGCACCTGGGAAGCGGTTACCGCATCCTCATAAAACATTTCATAGAAATCGCCGATACGATAGAAAAGCAGCGCATCCGGATACTCCTTTTTCGTATCCAGATACTGCTGCATCATTGGCGACAGTTTTTTTTCAGCCATTCATTCCCTCATTCATTTACCAGGGTTCCGTAATAATAGAAGCCCATGGACTGATCCAGCCGCACCGAAACCAGCTCACCGATAAGGTCGTCACTGCCTTCGAAATGCACAAGAATGTTGTTGGAAAGGCGGCCTGTCAGGAAGCCGGGCTTTTCATTGTCCTTTTCCTCCACCAGGACCTCCATGATCCGACCCTCGTCCTTGCCTTCATTTTCTGCAGAGCTCTGCTTCACCACCTCGAGAAGCTGTGCAAAGCGTGCCTTTACGACCTCGGGATCCACCGGCTCCCATGCGGCTGCCGGTGTTCCGCTGCGCTTCGAATAGATAAAGGTAAAGGCGGAATCGTACTTCGCCTCCTGCACCACCTCAATGGTATCCCGGAAATCCGCATCCGTCTCGCCCGGGAAGCCCACAATGATGTCCGTGGTGAGGCTCATGTCCGGCAGCTCCTTCCGGATCTTTCGTACAAGCGTAAGATAGCTTTCCTTGGTATAATGCCGGTTCATGCGCTTGAGAAGGGCGCTTGAGCCGGACTGCAGCGGAAGATGCAGATGCCGACAGATCTTCGGCTCCTCCTTCATGACCTGAATCAGCGCATCCGACAGATCCTTCGGGTTGGAGGTCATGAAGCGGATCCGGCGAAGCCCCGGAATGGCTGCCACCATCCTAAGCAGCTCCGGGAAGCTGACAGCGCCCTCTGCCAGGTCATTGCCGTAGGAATTGACATTCTGTCCGAGCAGCGTGATCTCCTTGACGCCGTCCTGCACGAGCCGCTCACATTCCTGCAGAATATCCCGGGCATTCCGGGATTTTTCCCGACCGCGTACATAGGGCACGATGCAGTAGGTGCAGAAGTTGTTGCAGCCATAGCTGATGTTCACCGAAGCCTTGAAGCGGAACTTCCGCTCGGAAGGCAGATTCTCCACAATAAGCTTTGTGTCCTCAATGACCTCCACCGTCCGCTGATCCTTCCAGAGCGTCTCGAAAAGCAGCTCTGCCAGCTTGTATACATTGTGTGTTCCGAAAATCAGCTTCACATAGGGATACCTCTTCCGGATGGTTTCAACCTCCTCGGCCTCCTGCATCATGCATCCCGTGATGCCGAGGACCATGCCCGGCCGGTTCTCCACCTGGTGCTTCAGCCGGCCGATACGACCGTACAGCTTCTGGTTGGCATTTTCCCGGACCGTGCAGGTGGTAAAAAGGATCACATCGCAGTCCCGGTCATCCTGAGACTCGGTATAGCCGCAGGCCTCCAGAATGCCGCCGAGCTTCTCGCCGTCCTTCGCCGACATCTGGCAGCCGATGACATTGACCATGAATTTTGCCGCATAGCCTACTGCCTTCTTTTCCTCCACCAGGTCCCGTACCCGATCCATAAAATAATACTGCCGCTCCGGCTCCTCTGCCGGGGCCTTCCGCATGATCTCCAGAAAGGCGCCCTCTCTGTTCTGTGCGTTAAATTCCATTACCTCACCTGTCCGTTTCCGTATATTGTATACTTAGTTGTGGTCAGCTCCCGGAGTCCCATCGGGCCTCGCGCGTGGAGCTTCGCTGTAGAAATGCCGATCTCCGCCCCGAAGCCGAATTCTCCGCCGTCTGTGAAGCGGGTAGACGCATTCCAGTAGACGCAGGCAGAGTCAATGCCGTTCAAGAAAGCCTCTGCATGTGCCTTGTCCTCTGTGATGATGGACTCTGAATGCTTTGTGGAGTACCGATTGATGTGTCTTACGGCCTCTTCCACGGAGCCCACCGTCTTCACGGAGATTTTCAGATCCAGATATTCCGTTCCGAAGTCCGCCTCTTCTGCTGCCTGCAGATATGCTTGATCCAATGTCGGCGATGCCGCCAGAACGGTATAGCTCTCAGCATCCGCGTAAATCGTCACTTTTTTCTCAACCAGTGCCTCTGCCACCGGCAAAAGCACCGTCTTAAGAATGCGCCGGTCCGCCACCAAGGACTCGCAGGCATTGCAGACGCCGGTGCGTTGGGTCTTCGCGTTCACCACAATGGGCACCGCTTTCTCCACATCCGCCGTCTGATCCAGGAAGATGTGGCAATTTCCGGCACCGGTTTCGATCACCGGCACCGTGGCATTCTTCAGCACAGCCTGAATGAGCCGCTGACTGCCCCGGGGGATCAGGACATCCACATAACCGTTTAACTGCATAAATTCCCGGGTGGTTTCGTGGCTGGTATCCTTAATGAGCTGGAGAATATCCGGGTTCAGGCCGGCAGACAAAAGCCCGTCCCGAAGCGCCCTTGTGACGGCAAGATTCGAGTGAATCGCATCGGAGCCGCCCTTCAGGATCACGGCATTGCCGGACTTAAGACATAAGGAAAACGCATCGCTGGTGACATTGGGCCGCGCCTCATAGATGATGCCGATTACGCCGATGGGTACCCGTTTCTTCTCAATGCGCAGGCCGTTCGGCCGGTCAATCTCCTCCACCAGCTCTCCCACGGGATCCGGCAGGGTGATGATCTTTTCCATGGCCTGCGCCATGGCTTCGATACGCTCTTCATTCAGAAGGAGACGATCCTGCAGACTGAGCGGCATGCTCTTTTCCTTTGCTGCCGCAAGATCCCTGGTATTTTCCTGAACAATCTCCCGGGCATGCTGCCGAAGGGCAGCAGCTGCTGCCTGCAGACCTCGATTTTTTTCCTCTGTGGCGGCATTCATAAGGGAAAGGGCTGCCTCCCGGACCTTCTCTCCCATTTGGATGAGCTCTGTCATTTGTGCACCCCTGCGTCTACGAATTCAATACGGTCCAGATGTCCCCGGAGATTTTCCTTCACAGCATCGATGTAGGCTCTCCGCAGCAGCTGCTGCTCTACCTTCTCTTCCTCTGTCAGTCCCTCCGCCTTCGACTTTCTGTACAGTTCGTTGATTCTCTGAATTTCTGCCTCTGTAACCATAGTTCTCCTTAGTACCCCGCGATATATTCCAAAAGATTAAAGTTTTGATTCCGATGGGCGGCAAACAATGTGCCCACGGGCTCCCCGTTTATAATGTCGGAAATGACATCCGCATTGGTGAAATGCGCAATCACCATGTCCGAGCCGGAATCTGTGGCAATCCGCGCGGCAGCGAGCTTTGAAGACATGCCGCCGGTGCCGACATTCGACGAAGAGCCCTTGCCCATCTCCAGAATTTCATCCGTGATGACGGGAATGAAGTCGATGAGCTTTGCTTCCGGATTCTTCTTCGGATCATCCGTAAACAGCCCGTCAATATCCGACAGCAGGATCAGAAGATCCGCATGGGTGATGGCCGCCACAATGGCCGCCAGCTGGTCGTTGTCGCCGAAGGTCTCCACATGGGGAATCTCCGCCGTGCTTACCGTATCGTTTTCGTTCACAATGGGAATGGCACCCAGCTTCAGAAGCTCCGAAAAGGTATTGGAAACATTCTGCCGGGAATCCTCCTCCAGCATGATGTTCTTCGTGAGCAGAAGCTGCGCCGCCGTCTGGCTGTATTCCGAAAACATCCGCTGGTAGGTCATCATGAGCCGTGCCTGACCCACTGCGGCGAAGGCCTGCTTTTCTGCCATATCATGGGGACGCCGCTTCACTGACAGGGCATGCCGTCCGCAGGCGATGGCACCGGAGGACACAAGGATCACTTCCTTCCCCTCCTCCTTCAGATCCGAAATAACCCGCACCAGCTTTTCGATTTTGGAAAGATAGAGTCCGCCGCTCTCCTCGTGGGTAATGCTGGCGCTGCCTACCTTGATGACGATGCGCTTCCGATCCTTCAGCGTTTTCCGCATTTCAAGCTTATCCATTGCTGTCCTCCTGCTGTCTGTAGACTCTGAGAATTTCCTCTGCCACCCGCATGCCGTCCATGGCGGCGCTCATGATGCCGCCGGCATAACCGGCTCCCTCACCGCAGGGATAAACCCCCGGCAGATTGGAAAGAAAGTGTTCATCCCGGGGAATCCGCACCGGGCTGGAGGTTCTGGCCTCCACTGCCGCAAGAATCGTATCGCCCCGATCGAAGCCCCGAATTTTGTGCCCGAAGCTCGCCATGCCCTTCAGGAAGCTTTCATTATAGTCATTGAGGCTCTCGTATTTCGATCCGGCTTCAAAGCGGAAAAGGCCGTCCAACCGGGCTTCTGCATATTGCCCGCGGAACACGGGGGTAATGTCTTCTTCACCACTATCCGGTTCCTGCGGCATGAAGGCATTGGCCTCTGCAGCAGAATGTCCGGATGCGTTGCACGTATCCTCAGTCTCCGGTGCGCCGGAAAGCACGTCCCTGCGAAAATCCCCGAAGCGTTCCATGGGGATTTTTCCGCCACAGAGCGCGTAGGCACGTTCCTCCAGCTCCCGCTGCAGTGCAATGCCGCCGAGGGGCTCCTCCGCGCCGTGATAATCCGACTTCCGGATGGTCACGATAATGGCCGCATTGGCGTTTTTACTGTCCCGGGCATGGTAGCTCATGCCGTTGACGGAGAGCCGACCTTCTTCTGAAGAGGAGTTCACCACGTAGCCGCCGGGACACATGCAGAAGCTGTAGACACCTCGACCCGACTTTGCGGTATGGGTCAGCTTATAGGCACCGGGACCCAGCAGCCGAAGCGTTTCCGCATCCACATCCCCATACAGGGCCCGGTTGATCATGGCCTGGGGATGCTGCACCCGGAAGCCCATGGCGAAGTCCTTTGCCTCCATATGAAGGCCCTGCCGGTACAGCGCCTCATAGCTGTCTCTGGCGCTGTGGCCGATAGCGAGAATAATGGGATGCTTTTCCCCCTCACCAGGGGTGTACTCGTACTTCGTGTGAAAGTGAATCTCGCCGCCGTGAGACAAAATCTCTTCCCGGAAGGAGCGAACGATGGACAGGAGCGCATCCGTCCCCACATGGGGCTTCGCATCGATCTGAATGTCCGGATCCGCACCGCGTTGAACAAACTCCTGCAATACGAAGCGTCCCCGGCCATCGGGATCCTTCACCAGGGTATTGAGCTTACCATCCGAAAAGGTACCGGCACCGCCCTCACCGAACTGGGGATTGGACTCTGTACTGAGCTTCCCCTCTTCCCAGAGCGCTTCCACATCCTTGACCCGCTCCTCTACCGCAGCGCCCCGCTCATAAATCACAGGACGGGCACCGGCCCGCGCCAGGAGAAGTCCTGCCAGCATGCCCGCCGGGCCGAAGCCCACGATTACGGGACGGTTCTCTTCTTTTGCGAAATAGTCTGCCGCCGGGAGATCCTGAATCTGTTTCGGCAGCTTAGGCGCTGTGTACACGGTTTCTGTATACAATGTCACATCTCGATTCTTCAGTTTTTTCACGAGCTTTTCTTCGTTGACATCTGACAGCTGCACAACAACCGTATACGAGAAATAGAGCTCCGGCTTCTTCCGTCCGTCGATGGATCGGCGAAGAAGCCTAAGCTCTGTGATTTGCTCTTTTCGAATATGCAGGAGCGCCGCACATTTTCCTGCAAGGCGCTCCGGATTTTCCTTTACCGGAAGCTTCACCTGGTTGATTCTGATCATATTCTCTCCTGCTCTAGTCCGTTGGATAAGAATACTCTATTCTAATCGGAGAATCAAGCCTTCTCACGCAAGGATCAGGATTTTGTCCCCCACCTCCACGGAATTGTAGAGGATATCGAGATCCGTATCCCGCATGCCGATGCAGCCCCGTGTTGCATCCGTATCCTGTCGGTTGCCGTGAATTTCAATGGCCCCGCCGAGGCCGGTGTACCAGTTCGGCTGCTTCCCTGCCTCCAATGCCGCAAGGATCTGATCGTAGATTTCCTGGGTGATGATGCCATTTTTCAGTCCACGCTCGGCATCCTCTTTTTCCGGATAGCTGACGCCTAGGGCCAGATGGTATTTACTTTTCGGATTTTTGACGCAGACATAGAATTCCCCCTCCGGTGTTTTCATGTCACCGGATATCTCCTTGTCACCCTTTTTCTCACTGGAGGTGATGACATAGCTTTGCGTTTTCTTGCCGTTCTCCCAGAGTTCCAGGAAATGCGTGCTCTTCTTCACCACGATGACGCGGCAGTTTTTGCTCCGCTTCGCCATATCTGCCGCATCAATGCCGCTGCTCGTAACAGGATCACCATTCCCATCCACATAAACATTGTCCGGCGTGACACGATTCTTCTGCACCCTGCCGTTTTCCAGATAACGCTGCTTGCCGTTCACTGTCTTCCAGCCGGTATATCCGCCGCTGGGACCATTCTGGTATCTTTCAATTTCCTGCTGTGTCAGTGCCCGGGCCTGCGCCGGAATACTGAATGTCATGCCGCAAAGCAGCAATAAAACCATGCTGCGGCTGAAAAATCTATGTTTCATTGACTCGCCTCCTATTATTGCCAGTATCATAACATGGAGACCATTTTGACTCAAGTTACAGTAGTCTTACGAAAAAACAGCCATTCCGCGAAAGGGCAGAACGGCTGTCTCCTGCAATAGCAATTATCTTACATATACATAACCATCCATGATCCGGCGGGCGGTTCTCTGTACGGCGACACCCGGCACCTTGGCCTCTGCCGGATCTTCGCCCTGCTTCTCTACAGTCGGCACCATGGTCATGATACCGCTGGGGTGTCCGATGCGAATGTTGGCGGCCTCAGAATCTCTTACGACCTCGGAGGGAATGCTTCCCGGGAGCTTCGCTGCCACAGAGATCGCACTGGCCGCGGTCAACGGGCAGGCCTTGTGGCACTTGAATACAGAAATCACGCGAGCGCAGATGTCCATCTTTTCTGCCTCGGTCTCCTTGCCCTCAATGTCTGTATAAGACACCGGCTTTGTCACAAATCCAACCTTCGGCACGCCGGGCTGGTGATCTGTGGCATCCTGCAAATCCTTGGCGAAGCCCATCATCACACAGGCAGTGCCGCGGATCTTCTCAAGAAGTGCGCAGACTTCCTTGTTGGAATTCACCTCCTCCGGCAGCTCCGTACCCTTCATGCCAATGTCTTCTGCCCGTACGAGAACGATGGGGTTCGATACATCGAGGATCGTAGCCTCCAGCTTGCCGAAGCCCGGAATATCCAGCACATCCTTAACATTTCCTGTAGGCAGCAGCTTGCCGGTCTTGGAGCCCGCCGGATTCAGGAAGTCTACCTTGAGCTCAGCAGCGGTGCCATCCACACCGGCAATCTCACAGTCGCCGTCGTTGGCAAAGCTGTGGGTCTCCGGATCAATGGGAACGTCCACATTGATGTACTTATCGGTATTCTGGTTCAGCATACGAACAGTAGTCACCGGCTCCACGATATCCACCATGCCCTCTTCTACAGCAAAGGCCGGTACGGCTGCAGTCATGTTGCCGCAGTTGGACTTGTAATCCACCTGGCACTTTCCGACGATAACCTGCCCCACCAGATACTCGATGTCCACACCCGGCTCCTCAGACTTCCAAATGATGACAATCTTGTTGTTGGAGGAAACCGTACCGCCCATGCCGTCGATCTGCTTCGGATCCGGGCAGCCCATAACCTGCATGAAGATGTCATCCCACTCTTCTCTGTTCTCCGGAAGATCCTCTTTCTTGAAAAGACAGCCCTTGGATGTACCGCCGCGCATAAAAACCGTTTTGAACTTTCTCATGATATTTTCCTCCTAATATAATCGTAACTGTGTAGCACCGCGTCGGCTGGCGGTGAAGCAAGCAACAAATGTTATCATATCTCACATTTGTGATTGAATCCATCATATACCAAGGACTTTCATTTTTCCATGTGAGAAATCCACAAGAATTTCGCATAAATTTGTTACAAATGATGATTGTCCGCACTTTTGTGACTCCGTGATTACAAGACTCTGCCATTTGTGCTAAACTGTCGGGGAATGCAGAAGCATCGAATGCCATGCGAAATAACGCATGATGAGGAATAGGGGATACAGGAGAGAAAACGATCTATGAATACCAAGACCACCTTTGACGAGAGCTCTGCTGCCTTGATGGCAGAGATTGCGGATCTTTACTATAACCAGGGATTGACCCAGCAGGAAATTGCCGGGCGCTTTGATTGCAACCGCTTCAAAATTGCAAAAATGATACAGAGTGCCAGGGATGAGGGGATTGTGGAGATCACGGTGCATAAGCCCAATAACCGCCATCGGGAGCTGGAGCAGACCCTTATGGAGGAATTCCAGCTAAGCGCAGCCATGGTTCTCGATATCCGGGACCTTTCCCGGACTGAGTCCATGCCTGCCCTGGGGAAGGCAGCGGCTGTGTATCTGGAAACCCTGCTAACGCCCGGTTCCACCATCGGCGTTACCTGGGGAAAGTCAGTGCGTTCTGTGGTATCTGCCCTGGAGCAGAAAAGTCAGAATCCGGTGAATGCCCTGCAGCTCTGCGGTTGCTTTCATCATCTCAACACTGCAGACGGCTCCCGTAGCATCACCCACGACATCGCTGTAAAACTGAACGGCGAGCATTTCTGCCTGAATCTGCCCATGTACATCAACGATGCGCATGCCCGCTCCGCCATGCTGCGGGAGCCCCTGATTGAGAGCACGCTGAAGCGCAGCAGGACAATGCAGGTGGTGCTCACGGGTGTCGGCAGCACCTCCAGTCTTCCCTTCGGCAATCTTGTGCTGAAGCCTTATATTGATGAAACAGACCTGAAGAAGGAATCGGACTGCATCGGCAGCATCTTCGGCCGGGTTATTGACCGGGAGGGAGAGATTGCCGATCTCCATCTCAATGAAAAGCTGGTCTCGGCACCGCTGCAGGACATTCTGGCTGCGCCCCACAGATTGGCGGTGGCAGCAGGCCGCCACAAAACCGACATCCTCATCGCCTGCATGAGAAAGCATTATATCAATGAGCTGATCACAGACCGCACCACAGCGGAACAGATCCTCTCCGTCGTAAACAAATGTTAACGCGTGATCTTCCGGTGATTTTGTTCCTTCTCCGTGTACATCCGCTGATCGGCCAGAATGCGAAGCTGAGAGACATCCGCTGCCTCCCGGGGATAGATGCCATAGCCGCAGCTCACCCCCAGCTGCAGGCATTGCCCGTCAATGTTATAGGGACGTAATATGCTCGCCGTAATTCGATTTTTCAGTACCTCACATTCTGATTCGCTCATCCCTGAACTGATGATCAGAGAAAATTCATCTCCGCCGATACGAAAGGCGTAGTCTTGTTCCCGGGTACATTCCTTCAGCCGTCCGGCCACCTCCTTCAGCAGCTTGTCACCCATGTCATGACCATAGGTATCGTTCACCGGCTTAAAGCGGTCCAGGTCCAGGTAGTAAAGGACAAAAGGCTGTTTGCCGCTTTCCTTCTCATGCAGTATGCTGCTGAAGCAGCGCTCATTGAAAAGGCCTGTGAGGCCGTCGGTATTGGCCAGAGTTTCCAGAGCTTCATGCAAGGTCTTCTGCTTTTCCAGTTCGAATCTGCTCTGCATGCTGACGATATGACAGATCAATGCGCAGAGGCAGAGTCCCAGTCCGGTAAAGGTCAGCATGGTCAGATTCAGGATCTTCTGACTGCCGGAATCCACCGCGTCAGACCGCACAATGCCGATCAGGGACCAATCATTAATGCCCGTCGGCTGATAAGTCAGATAATAGGCTGCCGTGGAGGTCTGAAACTTTGCCGTGCCTCTTTCTCCCTGTTCAATGCCGGCTTGCGCAGCTTCTGCCGAGCCCTCGATAAAAGACACCTTTTCCTGCAGGAAGGAAAACAGGTTCAGCAAATCCTCGTCCTCCTCCCGGGGCTTGAGCGAAACCACAGTATCTCCATGGGCATTCACCAGGTAGCAGCTGCTTTTGTCACTGTAAACATCCTTGGACAGCATGGACTCCACAATGGCGGCATCATAGCTGATGGCAATGCCGGTATAGGTGACATTGCTCAGCGTGAAGCTTTCCTGCAGAGGCGCTGCAAAGACAATTTTCCGAATACCGCTGCTGGCCGTATAGGCGGAAATCGTGGGTTCTCCTATGTCGAACATTTTCCGGAACACGTTTCGAATGCTGTCTGCTGTTCCCTTGCGGCTGTCTGCAGTCAGAAAATCGCAGTCCTCGTTAAAGACATAAAAATCGCTGTACTGCCAGTTGTTTTTTCGATGGGCAAAGGCATCCCATTTTTCCGCTTTGTCTTCGGATTGAGAGATAGATCGAAGATAGTCATCCCAGTCCGACAGAGCACTCCAGTTTCGCTCCGTAAAAAGCGTGAAGGTCTGGTTGGTCTGGGCATAGGTGGTCAGCAGCTGCTGCGCGTTCCCCTCATAGATCTCATGATGAATATAGGCACGAAAAGCCACTGCCGTCAGTGTCATGATGACAAGGAACAGCAGTGACAGAAGAACTATTCTTTTGGATTTGTTGGGATGTGTCATATACCCACGATTTTATCATAGAGTAAACGCTTACACAATCGAATTTCATGTCCACAGAGCACCTGCCAGCTGAGGCTTTGCAGAGATATAATCGTCCAAATACTTAACAAGCGCCAGCGTGCTGTTAAAGGAACGGCTTTCAGATTCCTGATCCAGCCAGAAAATGCCTGTCCAGTCCGCATGAAGCCGCTGCTGACATTCCAGTACAACCGTGGCAAGCATCCCCGCCTCCTCAGGCAGACTGCCGCCATGTGAAAGCTCGAAAAGACGTTTGCCGTTCCTCGGATCCCGTTTCGGGCGAGAGGGCTTCGGTCCGCGGCGGGACTTGAAATCCCGATAGATCACCGCATTTTCCGGGAAGGCCCATTCATCATAACGTTCCTCCAGCTTCAATATCATTTCCAGACTGGAAGCAAAGTGAATCGGCGCCTTGTCGTACTTTGTATAAATCCGTCCGCCAAAGTCTTTCTCTTGATAGCAGTCCACCGCAATCAGTACAATATTCGGCGCATAGCTGTCTCTGTAATTCATGTCCCGTCAATCCTATCCATATCAAAAAGCATAGAGCCGGGCTCTATGCTTAAAAAATCGGCCGCACGCTATTTTATCACAGAATAGATACGGACGATATATGAATATTTACGCAAATATGCGGCAAATCGAATGCCTACTTCATGTCAGATAAGGTCGGATAAGAAGCAACGGCGCCTTCCTTCTGCACGCTCAGTGCACAAAATTGGTTGGAAAAGGCCAGACATTCTGTCAGGGTATGCGCATCCACCGCGGTCAGGTCATCAAGACCGACACGCTTCTGTTTCAGACTCCACAGGAACGATCCGATGAAGCCGTCTCCCGCGCCCGTGGTATCCACCGCATTTACCCTTAAGGACGGCGCAAATGCCTTTGCATGTTCGGTGAAAGCATAAGCACCCTCGCTGCCGCAGGTAAACAGGATCAGCTTTACGCCCTTCGCAAGAAGCCCCGCCACGGCAGCCTCGATGCTCTTCTCCCCAGTGATGAATTCCAGCTCTTCATCTGAAATCTTCAGAACATCCGACAAGGGGATGAATGCATTGACTCTGTCCTTAAGCTGATCCAAATCCTTCCAGAGCGGAAAACGAAGATTCGGGTCAAAGCTGATGAGTGCGTGATTCTTCTTTGCGTATTCGACGGCTCTGCAATGCGCATCCTTCATTGGGAAATCGCCCAGAGAAACGCTACAGAAATGCAAAGCATAAGCATCCTTGAACCATGCCTCCCGGATCTGCTCCGGCTGCAAAAGCATATCGGCAGACGGCTTTCTGTAAAAGGAGAAGGTTCTGTTCCCGTCCCTTTCCAGACTGACAAAGGCCAGCGCTGTATTGGCCTGATCGGTGAAGCTTACGGCAGAGGTATCAATGCCGTAATGCGTAAATTCATGAAGAATTTTTTTGCCGAAGGGATCATCCCCCAGCTGGGTGATGATGGCGGAGTCACCGCCGAGTCTGGTAAAGGCACCGCAGACATTGGCAGGGGCACCGCCTACCTTCGGGGCAAATGCTGTCACATCGTCAAAGGCACAGCCTGTTTTGTTCGGAATAAAATCAATCAGAGCTTCGCCGATCGCAATAAGCTTATTATTCTCCAAGATATTTTACCTCCATACCGTGCAGCGGATAGATCACCGGAGCGATTCCTCTTGCCGTGATTTTTACCTTTTCCTGCTTCGGATATATCCTTGTGCTGAATACGGTTCTTCCGCCGTTCAGATAAATTTCCAGCGCACTTCTGTCTGCAATGATCCGGATGTCCGCGCAGCGATCCAGCTTCGCTCTCCGCACGGTTCTTCCGCCGCCGACATTATCCGAAAGGAACTGCAGGGTGAAAATTTCTCCGTCCCAGCGCAGCTCTGCGGCATCATCTATACAAATGCGGAAGGCGCGATCTGCCGGAGAATACAGCTCAAAGGGCAGCGATACAGAAAGCGGGTTGTCTCCGTCTGGTTTAATCGCTTCATCCCGCAGTGTACAGAGCTCGCGGATCGGATTTTGCCGCAAGGCGCCGTCCTCATCTCTTGTGATTTCCCGGGGCAGCGTCAGGCAGTGCTGATAGCCCAGTGCCGCGGTCGGATTGGAATATGGAATATCTCCGATGCCCATCCATCCGATGAGGATTCTCCTTCCGTCCGGTGCTTCAAAGGTCTGCGGCGCGTAGAAATCAAAGCCCTTATCCCACTCGGAAAATGCGTTTAATTTCTCATCGTATTGAAAATAGCCTGAAGAATAGACATTCTGATGCTCCGTCTCGGTGTGCGTCATTCCCTGGGGCGAAAGGCTCAGGTATCTGTGCCCATCAACAGAGAAGCAGTCCGGGCATTCCCACATGTAGCCGAAAGGGTCGACTGCATCGGAACCGACATAGCTCCAGTGCTCAAGGTTATGGGATTCATAGAAGAGCACACGTCCCTTGTCATCCTTTGTCCTGGCGCCGAGCACCATATTCCACTTGCCGTCCGCTTCCCATACCTTCGGGTCTCTCACGTGGCAGGAGCAGAACAAGGGATAATCCTCATTTCTCAGGACAATGCTTTTTCCGCTCATGTGTATGCCGTCTGCAGTAGACACATGGATGACATTGGCCTCTCTGCCGCTTGTGATGTAATCATAATCTCCCGGATGCTTGACATTTCCCGTATAGAAAATATGAAGCGTATCCTCGCAGACCACCGCACAGCCGGAATAAACGCCATCTTTATCCTCCGGAATATCCGGAAACAGCACTGTTCCGGTGAATTCCCAGTTCAGAAAATCCCTGCTGCGGTAGTGGCCCCAGCATTTCTTGCCGCTGCCGTCTGCATGATCCGGTGCATATTGAAAGTAGACATGGTAGAATCCGCCGAAATAGCATAGACCGTTCGGATCATTGAGCCACCCCCGGGGCGGCTCAAGATGCAGTGACTGACGCCATTTTCCGTCAATAAACATGATGGGCTCACTCCTTTTTCAGTGCAAGTAAGGTATCGCCGGTGCTGACGGTTCCGTCCGCCTGCAGCTTCACATCAGCATAGTCATCCGTGTTGGTGACGATAACAGGTGTTACCAGATTGTAGCCCCTGGACTTGATGAAATTCATATCAAAGGTGATCAGCGTCTGGCCCTTTTTCACCTTGTCGCCTTCCGCTACAAAGGCCTGATAGCCCTCACCGCCAAGCTCTACCGTATTGATGCCGATATGAATGAGAATTTCAGCGCCATTGCTCAAAGCAAGACCGATGGCGTGCTTTGTGTCAAAAATGGTTTCCACAGTGCCGTCTGCCGGTGCCACAACCTTTCCCTCGCTCGGCTCAATCGCAGCGCCGAGTCCCAGGACGCCCTTGGCAAAGGTTTCATCCGGAACATCCGCAAGAGGAATTGCCTTTCCGTTCAGCGGAGCAGCAACGACATTATCCTCGTCCTTTGCTGCGGCTGCTGTATTCTCCTCTGCCGGTGCTTCTGTATTTGTGCTGCTCTCTTCTATCGGCTCAACGTCCTCCTTGATGCCCATAATCCAGGATGCGGCAAAGGCCACAGCAAAGGCTACGACAAAGGTAAGCAGATATCCGACAAATGAGTCCACCGTGATCAGGAAGCCAAACAGACCGGTTACACCGTTTGCTGTTGCGTAAACGTTCATGATGGAGGCAACGGCACCGCCGCAGGCACCGCCGATCATGCCTGCAATGAAAGGGCGTCCGAAGCGGATATTCACACCAAAGATGGCCGGCTCGGTAATGCCCATGAAAGCGGAAAGGGAAGCAGGAAGTGCCATCGCCTTTGTTTTCTTGTTGGTGGTTTTGAAGGCCACTGCCATTGCAGCGGCACCCTGTGCTACGTTTGCAGCTGTAGCAATAGGCATCCAGGTGTTCATGCCGTTGTTGGCCAGCATCATCATTTCAATCGCATTGTACATATGGTGAACGCCGGCAACCACAGTGGGTGCGTAGACAGCGCCCATGATGAATGCGCCTACACCGAAGGGAACGGCAATCAGTGCCTGTGCACCGACCAGAACCCAGGACTCGATCTGTGCGAAGACAGGTCCGATGACAGTCATGCTGAAGAATCCTGCCACGAGAACGGATACCAGGGGAGTGACAAAGAGATCAAACATCTCCGGCACCTTCTTGTGCAGCGGCTTCTCGATGGCAGACATCAGCCATACAGAAAGGATCACCGGGATGACGTGGCCCTGATAGCCTACGTTCTGGATGTTCCAGGCACCGAACCAGGACCAGAGGGTGGACGTCTCTGCACCGCCGGCCACAGACCAGGCATTCACAAGATTCGGATGAATCATCATCATGCCGATGACGGCGCCCAGATACTGGTTTCCGCCAAAGATCTTCGCTGCAGAAATGGCGATCAGGATCGGCAGGAAGGTCAATGCCGTATTGGAGAACATATTCAGAAGTTCATACAGATGCGAGGAGGACATGCCGGGGAACACCTGCACAAGACCGCCCAGAAGACCGTTCAGAAGGCCTGTGGCTACGATGGCCGGGATGATCGGTACGAAAATGTCGCCGAGGCTCTTGATGGCTCTCTTATACCAGGGTGCCTGGGATGCCGCTGCTGCCTTGACATCTGCCTTTGTGGCTGCCTGAACACCGGCCTCTTTGATAAATTCGTCATATACCTTGTTGACAGCACCGGTTCCAATGATGATCTGTAATTGTCCGGCGGCTTCGAATACGCCCTTCACGCCGTCCACAGATTCGAGGACCGACTTTTTCACCTTGGCATTGTCTGCAATCACCAGTCTCAGTCTCGTTGCACAGTGCGCTGCACTTGCCAGATTATCCTTTCCGCCGATGGCAGAAAGAATTTCATGTGCGGTCTTTTTGTAATCCATAAATTGCTCCCTCCACATAAATTATTTTCATACACTTTGTGAAACCGATTTCATTTGATAGAGCAATTTTACATCAAAAAATACAATTTAGATATTGACAAATGCGTATAAGCTTTTTGGAGAAATCCGTTGATTTCACACAGTTTCACATTGCCTGTCTGTGGATTCTCTTTCTACGATTTCAAAATCCAGCTTCAGGAGCTTGGGGACGGTGGATTTTCTGCTGAGTGCATTCAGCAGCATCTGTGCAGCCTCGATGCCTGCCGTCTTATAATGCAGCCTTGCTGAGGTAAGGGGAACGGCGGTGACGGCACCCAGCTTAGAATCACCGACGCCGCAGATCATCAGTGTCTCGGGAATACGGATTCCGTTTTCTCTGCAGTACAGGATGGCACCGGCCGCAATGGTATCTGTTGCACAGAAAATAAAGTCCGGCACATTGGAGTTCTTCAGAATCTTCTTCGCACAATGATAGCCGGAATCTATGGTAAACTCTGAAACGGCAGTATTGTGTTCATTCAATGAGATTGCATGATCTGCCAGTGCACTTAAAAACCCCTTATGTCTCGCCTCGCCGGAAGCCTTGTCGCTGTCCGTCACGCCGATATAGCCGGGGATTTTTCCGCCCTTTTTGATCATCAGCTCTGTCAAGGCGTAGGCTGCGCCGTAATCGTCATGGCACACGCTGTTAAAGCCCTTGTACTGCTGTCCCACAATGACAACCGGAATATGCATTTTGTTCAGGAGGGTACGATGCGTAGCAGTAAATATCGTTGCCAGTAAAATGACCCCGTCAACGCGATTTAGACGGAACAATTCCAGATACTCGATTTCTTTATGAAAGTCGTTGGCGGTATTCACAAGAATGATCTGGTATCCCTGCTCCGAAAGCACCTGACTGATGCCCTCTGTGATGCGCGCACAGCTTTCACTGGAAAGCTTCGGCAGGATCACGCCGACAAGCTTGGTTACGCGCGTCTTTATCGATCTGGCCGAAAGACTCGGTGCATAGCCGGTTTCCGCTATTGCCCTTTCGATCATGTCCCGTTTGTCATCACCAAGATATCCCTTATTAAAGTATCTGCTCACAGCAGATTTGGATACACCGGCGTATTCCGCAAATTCTGAAATATTCATATGCTGTTGTTATGATTTCCTTTTTTATCACTCATCTACAGACCATCTTCAGCCGCGTAAATATGACATCCATTCCGTCCGTGCGCTTTCACATAATACAGTGCACGATCGGCATCTTTGAACAAGCTTTCTCCCGGATTCTCTCGATCCATAAATGCAACTCCCACACTCAGTGATACCGCAGGAACATTCTCTTCATGAATGGCAAGCTGATTGTTGATCTCAGCTATTTTATTCTCAATGGTATACGCAAGATCACTTGTCACGTCCATCATGACAACAGCAAATTCATCTCCGCCGATTCGACAGACGTGGTCAATCGAACGAAAGTCCTCCGCCAGGAGCCTTGACACTCGTTTCAGAATGACATCGCCTACCTCATGCCCATAGGTATCATTAACATTCTTAAAATCATCCACATCCACAAGAATCAATGCAAAATCCCGCTTATCCTTTTCCATTGCATTCAGAATCTGATCAAAGGATCCGCGATTGAGCACGCCGGTCATTGAATCATGCTCCGCCCGGTCCCTCATAAGCTTCTCATCTGTGACATCACGTGCAACATACAGTGCTTCTACTGCTTTTCCATTCTCGTCTCTGCGTTTTACAATAAAACGTGCCTGCATCCACCGTCCTGTAGGTGCTTTGTAATTCGTTGATACTGTGTTTGCCTTTTCGAGTCGGTCAGCCAGCGTATTTAAATCCAGGAATTCACGAAAAGACTCTCTGAATTCCGGCTCTAAAAAGGCTTCTATGACTGTATCCCTTATAGTGTCAAAAAGCCCTTTTCTTGCGGCTACCATTCCCATGAGCGGCACGCTGGTCAGTATTTCATATTCATGCGTAAGGATATTCGCCTGAAAAATTGTGGAGTAAATGGTCGACAGAGAATTGATCACCTCTGCATGCTCTTTCTCCTCCTTGAGTCGTGCTTCCTCAAGTGCCCGTTCTCTCTTTTGATTTTCCTTCTGCTCTTCTACGATCTTGTCGATGAGCTGGAAGCCTACGACAACAGTATCTGTATCATCAACCCTTCTGAAATCATACTGATAGTAATGCTGTACGCCATTTTCTATACTGCGATATGTACCAACGTACTTATCCTGCTTGGAAAATATTCGCCTGATATTTTCTACATTCAGCGTTTCCTTTATTCGCTTCTTATCATCAGGATGAACGTTTTCACGCACCCACCGATCCACAACTGCATCAAATTGGAATGTCTGATCGCTGACCGATCGGATCGCGTTGACAGTATAGTTGTCGTCGAGTCTTAGCGCCCGTGCCGTTCCCTCCTTCAAATTTGCAACGAATACATTTCTGAAGCTCCGGGACAAGGCTTTGATAATGGCAAGCTGTTCTTCAAGCTCTTTTTGATGGGCAGCTTCTTTTTCTCTTTCAGACTTCTCGATTTCATGATGTTCTTCAATGATGTCATCAATATTCTGAAATCCTGCTACTGCTTTTGTGCCGTCCTTATCCGCCTTGCCGAAGCTGTATTGAAAATGATGAATCTTTCCATTCACAAAACTGCGGTAATTTCCAACAATCTCTTCCTTCGTCTCAAACCCCTTTTGGATGTTTTCTACCGTAATTGTTCTGCTGACTTTTTCTCTGTCTTCCGGATATACTATCGTATTAATCCAATTCTCAAGAACGACTTCTAACGGAAACTCCCGATGATCCTCCTTGCCCGGAACATCCACGTAGTCCGCATCCAGCTTAAGAATTCTCGCTGTCTTTTTTTTCAAATCCAGCCAATAGACATTTTTGAAATGACGAGCAAGGGCATCAAAAACCATCAGCTGTTCTCTGCTGTTTATCATACATTTACCTTTGTGAAATAAACTCAATTTCTCTTTGTAAAACATACACAAAAAGATGTGTTCATTCTATCACTTTTCATTTAACGGTTCAATGAATTCATGGTAAACGCAGCTGAATGCATTTGCCACATTATCTCCTGTACGGCTGTCGTCTCACCATTATCAGTGCATACCACTCGCGGGAACCTCGCAGACATCGAGCCATGCCTTGCACCCGGAAAGCGTTTCCAATTCATCAGGCGTCAGTTCCACAGCACTGTTGGCACTGCCGCATGCCGGATAGACCTTGTCAAAGCGCTGCAACGAGACATCCAGGTAAACATCCACGCCGGCCTTGATACCAAAGGGACACACACCGCCGACATCGTGGCCGATCAGCGCATGCACTTCTTCTCTCGTCAGCATTTTCGCCTTCTTATGAAAAAAGGCTTTGTACTTGCTGTTGCTGACCTTGGCGTCTCCCGCTGCAATGATCATCACCGGCCGGGTATCCACCATAAAGGTCAGGGATTTCGCAATCCTGGCAGGCTTCGTCCCAACAGCCAATGCTGCCAGTTCCACCGTGGCACTGGACACGTCAAAAATCCGAATCCGGTCGCCGAATCCCTTGTCCTCCAAATATGCCTTTGCTTCCTCTATTGCCATATGTTTTTTCTCCTCATTTTCGGAATGATAAATTCAACGTAAATTGAACCAAATTCCGCCAGCGGCGGAATTTGGTTCAAATATCGACATTAAAATCGCCCACAGGTGATTCAGTTTTATCCACAGTTATATCAAGATTCGTTATTCTTCAGCATTTCGGCTCTCCTTTGCTGTGGTAACATAAATTATACTGGCACTACAATTTATTATATCGCGGATTTTTGGCTTTTTCTATCCCCTTTATGTCCGTCACAAACCTGTTTCCCCAAATAATGTTTTGCTGATTTTCTCTATGGCGGTTTGCTCCTTATACAAAAATCTCTGCTTCAGCGAACAGAGCTGCTTTCCCACGAAGCACCGTGCGCTCCCCGGCAT
>CAVATZ010000014.1:0-37908 GCA_963591655.1 Clostridiales bacterium | reverse complement strand
TTTTGTGATTTTTCTGGTGGCGGCCAAGGCGCGAAGCGCCTCTGAACCGCCACATCGCGCATCGCGAAGCGATGTGGCGATGTGGTGCTAAACAGTTACGAAAATTTTTCTGTTTCCAATTGACAGCCCTGTCGTCTCCTTGTAATCTATGGATGACCTTTTGATTCTTCAAGTCAATAGGGGGGAATGACTTGATCTCTGTTGAGAAATGGAGGCAGTCTATGTACAGCAAATATTTGAAATCTTTTGTTCTTGCTGCTGATTTGAAGAGCTTTAACAAAGCTGCGGTAGCACTTCACGTTTCACCCACGGCCATCATGCGTCAAATGGATGTTCTCGAAGAGAAGCTGGGTCTTCATCTTCTGGCACGCACCAATCATGGTGTCGGTCTGACAAAATCCGGACAATTTTTCTATCGGGAAGCCAAGGATATGATGCAGCACTGCGATGAAATCGTCGAAGCGGCACAGAAGCTTCAAAACGAAGAAGCAACAGCTTGACCTCTGTTGTTTGCCCCCGCGAGACCTTGTCCCGCGGGGGCTTCTTCTGTAATCCACTGGACTGAGCGACAGCAAAGCCCTCCTTTAGTCATCTGCATCCCTCTGCCGCTCCAGCGTGAACCAGAAATCCACGCCGGTTCTTGTGTTTTTCACGCCGCAGCGCTGGTGATGGGCATCCGCAATGGCATGCACAATGGAAAGTCCCAGACCTGATCCGCCGTAGGCTCTCGTATGGGCCTTATCTACCTTATAGAACTTTTCCCAAAGCTTGTTGAGATCCTCCTCGGGGATCTGCTTTCCCGTATTCATCACATGGATGCTGACGGTATTCTCGGCTTCTGTCTCCGTATAAATGCTGATCTGATTCGGTGCCTGCAGATGATTCAGCGCATTGTTCAGATAGTTGGTGATCACCTCTTCGATCTTGAACTCATCAGCCCAGACATTGATGTTCTCCGGCACATCCAGCTCCACAGAGGCCTCCTTCTGCTTCACCAGAATATCGGCCGCAGCCACCACGCCCCTCACCACCTTGGACAGATTGAAGCGGGTGAAATCCGGCGCATCCTTGCCTTGCTCAATGGCCGAAAGGTTCAGAAGCTGCCGCACCATCCGGTTCATCTTCTTGGCCTCATCCACAATAACACCGCAGTAGTAGTCCCGGCTCTCCGGATCCTCGCAGAGACCGTCCTGCAGTCCCTCCGCATAGCCCTGGATCAGAGCAATGGGCGTCTTCAGCTCATGGCTGACATTCGCCACAAACTCCTGCCGCTTCTGATCGATCAGCCGCTTATTTTCGATGTCCGACTGCAGCTCATTGTTGGCAGTTTTGAGCTCCGCAATGGCGGTTTCCAGACGCTCCGAAAGCGTATTCATGGAACGCCCCAGAATGCCCAGCTCGTCCTCGCTGCTGCCGGTATAACGGGCGCTGAAATCTAGCTTGGTCATCCTTTCGGAAAGATTGGCCAGGGAATTGATGGGCTCCGTGATCTTCTTTGTGGCGAAGTACATGACCGCCGCGCCCACCACCAACACGAGACTGCCGATGCTTAGAAGAAAGCGGTTGAAGAAGCGCACGGACTCATGCAGACTGCTGAGGGGCATGGACATAATGAAGCAGGTCCTGTTGTCGCTGAAGTAGCCCCAGCTTTCCAGATAGCCGCCGGAGCTCCCGTAACGCATATTTTCCTCGATGCGGTAATTTTTGAAGCGCCGCACCACTCTGCCGTCTCCGTCCGTGCGGCTGCCCAGAATGTATTCCATCAGACGGTGCTTGATGAAATCCTCATCCAGGGAAGCGGCAAAGCTGCGGTCTGTCTGGGTGTCCATAATCACCACACTGATGTTGCTGCTCTCCGAAAGACTGCGGATGTACTCCGTTGCCGCTGTCCCCCCGGAGGCATTCGATGCATCGTAGTCGTTCGGAAACAGTTGATCCATGGTGATACCCGCACGGTTCGCCGCCTTGATCATGTTGTCAATGGAGTTATAGGCCTTCTCCATGACGCTGACCTTTTCCATGGAGTAATACCGCTCCAGGAAAAAGGTATTGATGCCCATGATGGCCAGCAGAAGCGCCAGCATTAAGCTGATGAAAATGCAGGTATAACGCCAGCGGATGGAGCAGCGCCAGCGCATCCGGAACTGCTTCATGCCTCTGCCTCCGGGTCAAACTTATAGCCCATGCCCCAGACGGTTTTGATGTATTCGCCCTTGTCGCCGAGCTTCGCCCGCAGCTTCTTCACATGGGTATCGATGGTCCGGGCATCGCCGAAATAATCATAATTCCAGACATTGTTGAGGATCTTCTCCCGGGAAAGCGCAATGCCCTTGTTTTCGATGAAATAAAGCAACAACTCATATTCCTTAAAGGAAAGCTCCAGCTCCCGATCGTCCACCCGCACGGTATGCGCGGACTTGTCCACCTCGATGCCGCCGATCCGGACAACCTCATCCTGGCTCATGCCGGAGCGCCGCAGAATCGCCTCCACGCGGGCCACCAGGATCTTCGGCGAGAAGGGCTTGGAAATGTATTCATCCGCACCGTATTCGAAGCCCTTCAGCTCATCGGTTTCCTCAGACCGTGCCGTCAGCATGATCACCGGCACCTTGGAGTGCTCACGAATGGTCTTCAGCACCTCCCAGCCGTCCATCTTCGGCATCATCACGTCCAGGATGATCAGGGCAATGTCTTTGTCCGAAAAGAATACGTCGATGGCCTGCTCGCCGTCGGCCGCCTCCACCACCTCAAAATCCCGGATCTTCAGGAAATCCGACAGCAGCTTCCGCATTCTGTCCTCATCGTCTACCACCAAAACCTTCAGCTTATCCATTCTTATCTACTCCTTTTATGCATGGCCTCCAGGGCAAATCTCGATATCGTACAGGCCTTACTGTACCGTTTCTCTGTGACATAAATGTGAACTTCCGCCCGGGCCCGGGTCACCGCCACATAGAACTCCCGGCGTTCCTCCTCGATCTGTGCCTCCGACTGCGCCTTCCGGTACGGCGTCACGCCCTCCACGCAGTCAATGAGATGCACCGCATCAAACTCCAGCCCCTTGGCACCGTGATAGGTCATGAGGGCTACGCCCTTTTCCGTTTTCTTTTCGTCCTTCATTTTCGCCTGCAGCTGCGCGCTGTAATCCTCCACAAAGTGAAAATAGGCGGCTCTTTCCGGGTAGGCGGCGCCGGCCTCCGTGATCTCCTCCAGTATAGCACGGAAGCTCTCGAAATCCGTATGATTTTCCCTGGCATAGTCCCGAAGCCAGTCCTCATAGCCCACCTTTTTTCGGAGGTAAAGGATAGCTGCCTGCGTGGGCAGATGCCGCAGGACATTGAGGTCCCGCTTCAGCTCCCGCAGCCGGTAGAGCATGTCTCCGCGGCTCCGATAATAACGCTCCAGATCCTGAAATCGGATCAGCGTCCCCTGTACCGCATTCCGGGAAAGATAGCGCAGGGGGCGGTTCATGATCCGCAGCAGATCTCCCCGGCTGCCGCTTCCCTCAGCAAGGCGCAGATACGCCAGGATGTCCTCCGCAATGAAGTGGTCATAGAGATTCGGCACCTTCTCCTTCAGAGCAAAGGGAATATCCCGCTTCATGAGCTCCGGCAACAGAGGCCGCACCATAGAATTCGTGCGGTACAGCACCGCCAGCCTAGAGGGATCCGCCCCCTTTCGGATCGCCAGCCGCAGACTCTCCGCAAGAAGCAAATATTCCTCATGGATATCCTTCACCCGATACTGCCGGCAGCAGCCGCCCTTTCCCTTCGGGGCAGTGATTTTCTTCGGAAAGCGGGCTTTGTTGTGGCCGATGATGCGGGAGGCGATTTCCACCACCTCACTGTGGGAGCGGTAATTGTCCGAAAGCAGAATCCGCTTCGCGCCGGGATAATCCTTTTCAAAATGCAGCATCAGCTCCGGACGAGCCCCGCGAAAGCCATAGATGGACTGATCATCGTCTCCCACAATAAAGAGATTCCGGCGGGGCTCCGCCAGAAGGCGCACAATTTCATATTGAATGGGGGAGGCGTCCTGGAACTCGTCGACCAATATATAGCGAAACTTCTCCTGCCAGACCTGCAGCTCCCTGGGACGGGTACGGAAGAGCTGCAAGGTTTCAAAAAGCATGTCGTCAAAGTCTATGAGTCTTCTCTCACGAAGTGACTGTCGGTAGCCCCGGAAAAGCTGCTGAAACACCTCCGGGTCCAGCAGCTCCGACTGAAAGCTGTCCTTGCTCCCGGCGGCCTCCCGGGCCTTGCACTCTGCAATCTCGCTGAGGAGCTGCCGAAAGAAATCCGCATCGTATTCCATGTCAACCTTGAGAGCCTCCGCATAGCCCCGCAGAGTCAGCATCTGCTCCCGTTCGGAAATGATGTTTTTGCTGGTATATTTGAAATTCAGTTTGAGGATTTGAAAAAAGATCGAATGAAAGGTACCGAAATTGACCGGCTGCGGAGAAGCACAGAGCTTCTGGAAACGGCCCTCCATTTCCTGGGCCGCCGCCCGAGTAAAGGTTATGACCAGAATGTGCTGCGGATCGATGTGACGATTCTCGATGAGATACTTGATGCGCTGGGTAATGACCGTGGTTTTGCCGGAGCCCGGCCCCGCCAGCACCATCGCCGGCCCCGTGTCATGCATGATGGCCTGCTGCTGATGTTCAGAAAAGCCCATAGACGGCCTCCTGCTGTCATGAAATGTGTGGGAAACGGTTAAGCAGAAAAGGTAATGAAGCAGCCGGTCGGATGAAATTCATATAATCGGCGGCTCGAAGAAATTTTAAAACAATCGATATTTTTGAATTCAAGAGTTGCATATTAAGAATAACAGAACTTATGAGCGTTGGCAAGCAGAACATATAAAAAAAGAGCATGCTTTCTTTTCAGAAAACACGCTCTCTTTCTATTGGCTTGGCTTATCCCTCCAGCTTCCGGATGCCGGCCTCCAGCCGCTTCAGGGATTCCTCCTTGCCCAGTACCTCCATGATCTCGGTGGCACCGGCAGGCGTCATCTGCTTGCCGGAAAGGGCAATCCGGATCGGCCACATGATGAAGCCGGTCTTGTAGCCCTTTTCCTTGCCGAAGGCGGACAGCAGCGCAAACAGCGCATCATTGGAGTAGTCCTCCTGGGCGGACAGCAGGGGATATACCTCCTGCAGCAGCGCCAGAGAATTCTCCAGGGTGGTCTTGCTCTTCTTATTTACATAGAGCTCTGTGCCGTATTCCGGCACTGCCTCGAAGAAATCGATATGACTCGGAATGTCCGGGAAAATCTCGATTCTGCTCTTCACCATGGTCGCCAGGTGCTTATAATCCAGGGGCTTCTTCACCGTCTCCTGAATGAACGGCAGCGCTCTCTCATAGAAGACATCGAAATCCATGGTCTTGATGTATTCCGAGTTCATCCAGCGCAGCTTCTCCATGTCGAAAACCGCCGGAGACTTGGAAATACGACGATAGTCGAACTTCTCCACCAGCTCCTGCAGGCTCATGATCTCCTGGTTGTCCTCAGGACTCCAGCCCAGCAGTGCCACGAAGTTCACCACAGCCTCGGACACAAAGCCCTGCTCAATGAGATCCTCGAAGGAGGCATGGCCGGAACGCTTGCTCAGCTTCTTGTGATTCTCATCGGTGATCAGCGGACAATGTACGTACTTCGGGATCTCCCAGCCGAAGGCCTCATAGAGACGGTTGTACTTCGGGCTGGAGGACAGGTACTCGTTGCCGCGCACCACATGGGTAATGCCCATCAGGTGGTCATCGACAACATTGGCAAAGTTGTACGTCGGATAGCCGTCAGACTTGATCAGCACCATATCGTCGAGCTCTGTGTTGTCCACGGTCACATCGCCGTAGAGCTCGTCATGGAAGGTGGTGGTTCCCTCTGTGGGGTTGTTCTGACGAATGACATAGGGCACGCCGCTGTTCAGCTTCTCCTGCACCTCCTCCGGTGACAGGCCGAGACAATGCTTGTCATAGTGCATGATCTCCTCACCGTTCACAGAGGTCTTCAGACTCTCCAGCCGCTCCTTCGTACAGAAGCAGTAGTAGGCCTTTCCGCCTGCCACCAGCTCCTCCGCATACTGTCTGTAAATATCGGCAGCCACACGCTCGGACTGTACATAGGGGCCACAGTCGCCTGGCTTGTCCGGACTCTCATCCGGGATCAGGCCGGTGTCTGCGAGCGTACGGTTGATGAGCTCAACCGCACCCTCCACCAGTCTGCCCTGGTCTGTATCCTCGATCCGCAGCAGGAAATCGCCACCCTCATGCTTCGCAATGAGATAAGCATAAAGGGCTGTCCGCAGATTTCCCACATGCATTCTTCCCGTCGGTGACGGGGCATATCTGGTTCTGATTTTCATAGGATTCTCCTTCACCTTACCGCTGCGCTTTACGCCAGGTCAGAGGGCTTCATGGTCAGATTGATTCTGCCCATCTTGTCGATTTCCTTCACCTTTACGGTAACCTCGTCGCCGATCTTCACCACATCCTCAACCTTCTCGACTCTTCTGTCGGCCAGCTTGGAAATGTGGATCATGCCGTCCTTGCTCGGTGTCAGTTTCACGAAGGCACCGATGTCAATGATGCGGACAACCTTGCCCTTCAGGACCATGCCCGGCTCCAGCTCCAGAACGATGGACTCAATGATCTCCTTCGCCTTCTGCAGTGCGCTCATGTCGGTGCCGGAGATGGAAACCATGCCGTTGTCATCGATATCGATCTTTGCGCCGGTCTCATCGATGATGCCGTTGATGGTCTTACCCTGCTTGCCGATGACATCGCCGATCTTCTCCGGATTGATCTGGAGAGTGATGATCTTCGGTGCGTACGGAGACAGCTCCTTGCGCGGCTCTGCGATGGCAGAGGTCATAACGCCGTCCATGATGAAGTTTCTCGCCTCGTGGGCACGACGGATGGCCTCCTCCACGATGGGACGGGTCAGACCGTGGATCTTGATGTCCATCTGGATAGCGGTGATGCCGGTATGGGTTCCGGTCACCTTGAAGTCCATATCGCCGAAGAAATCCTCGAGACCCTGAATGTCGGTCAGGACAATGTAGTCGTCATCGGTTTCACCGGTTACGAGGCCGCAGGAAATACCGGCCACCATTTCCTTGATGGGAACGCCCGCTGCCATCAGAGACATGCAGGAGGCACAGGTGGACGCCATGGAAGTGGAACCGTTGGACTCCATGGTCTCGGATACGGAACGGATGGCGTACGGGAACTCCTCTACAGAAGGAAGCACCGGGATCAGGGCTCTCTCTGCCAGCGCGCCGTGACCGATTTCACGTCTTCCCGGACCTCTGGAGGCCTTGGCCTCACCTACGGAATAGCCGGGGAAGTTGTACTGATGCAGGTAACGCTTCTCGGTCTCATACTCATTGAGCCCCTCCACCTTCTGTACCTCGGAAAGGGGTGCCAGGGTGGTGATGTTCATGATCTGGGTTTGACCGCGCTTGAACATGGCGGAGCCATGTACTCTCGGCAGCAGATCCACCTCTGCCTCCAGCGGGCGGATCTGGTCAATGGCACGGCCGTCCGGACGCTTGTGATCCTTCAGGATCATCTTGCGAACGGTCTTCTTCTCATACTGGTAAATGGCATCCGGGAGCTGTGCCAGAGCCTCCTCGTCATCCGCAAAAGCTGCCTCCAGCTTCTCGGTAACGGCGGCAACATTGGCATCTCTCTGCTGCTTGTCATCTGTGAAGACGGCAGCCTCCATCTCCTCGGGGCTCACAACAGCCTTGATCTTCTCGAAAAGGCTCTCCGGAACCGCATAGGACTGGTAGCTGTGCTTCGGCTTGCCGCACTCGGCAATGATGGAATCGAAGAAACCGATGATCTGCTTGTTGACGGCATCGGCGCGATAGATGGCTTCGATCATCTGCTCATCGGAAATCTCGTTGGCGCCGGCCTCGATCATGATGACCTTCTCACGGGTGGAAGCCACGGTCAGCATCAGGTCAGACACTGCCTTCTCGCCGTTGCCCGGGTTGATGATGAACTCACCGTTGATGAGACCCACCTGGGTAGCCGCGCAGGGGCCGTCGAAGGGCACATCGGAAAGGCTTGCCGCCAGGGAAGAGCCCAGCATAGCCAGCAGCTCCGGTGCACAGTCCTGGTCTACGGACAGGACAACATTATCCAAAAGGACGTCATTGCGGTAATCCTTCGGGAAGAGGGGACGCATGGGACGGTCGATCACTCGCGCAGTCAGAATGGCATTGTCGCCGGCTCTGCCCTCTCTCTTCTTGAATCCGCCCGGGAACTTGCCGACAGAGTACATCTTCTCCTCATACTCTACTGAGAGCGGGAAGAAATCAATGCCGTCCTTCGGCTTCTGGGATGCGGTGCAGGTGGACAGAACGGTGGTGTCGCCGTAGTGCATCAGCGCTGCGCCATTGGCCTGGGCGCATACCCGGTCAATGTCGATGGTCAGGGTTCTGCCTGCCAGCTCCATAGAATAGCTTTTGTACATCTTTTAACCTCCACAAACAAAAAGGGCAGAGAAAAGCTTCTCCACCCTCGCAAAAACATAATTACTTTCTGATTCCAAGCTTCTCGATCAGCGCTCTGTAACCATCCAGATCTGTCTTCTTGAGATAATCAAGAAGGCCTCTTCTGTGACCAACCATCATCAGAAGTCCACGTCTTGAGTGGTGGTCCTTCGGATTCTGCTTCAGGTGCTCAGTAAGCTCTGCAATTCTGTTGGTCAGGATAGCTACCTGAACCTCCGGTGAACCGGTATCTCCCGGCTTACGGCCGTACTCTGCGATCAGGGCTGCTTTCTTCTCTTTTGAAATCATTTGAATTTCCTCCTTAAATTTTATTCATACGTCCGACAGAACCACCGGAAGGAGTCCGTATGATCATGCCGACGCGAAAGCCTTGCTTATGATAGCAAATCAGGAACCCAAAGTCAATGGATTCTTCTCAAAATAATCTGACGTGAAGGCCACATCCTTTTCCAGCTGCGCCTTCAGGTCCTCCAGCGACGGAAAACGCTGCTGGTCCCGGATCCGGTCCACGAAATCCACGCGGATCTTCTTCCCGTAGAGATCACCGCTGTAGTCGAGCACATGCGTCTCAATGTCCACCGGATTGCCCTCGGAAACCGTAGGATTGGTCCCCACATTGGTCATCCCGGCATAGAGCTTCTGGTCGATGAGCACCCGGCTCACATACACGCCGGCTGCCGGCAGCGACTTTCCCGGGGAGGGGACAATGTTGGCGGTCGGAAAGCCGAGCACCGCGCCGCCGAGCTTTTTGCCATGGACCACGACACCCGCCATACTGAAGTAGCGCCCCAAAAGCTCCCGGGCCTTCCGGACATTGCCCTTGCCGATTTCTTCCTTAATAAAGCTGCTGGAGATCTCCCGGACATTGCCCGCCTCGTCGGTCACCTCCCGCTTCTTCAGGACATGCACCGTATAGCCGAAGCGTGCCGCATCCTTTTCCAGGAGTGACGCATTTCCCTCCGCCTTGTAGCCGAAGCTGCAGTCGGTGCCCACCACGATATCCTTTGCGTGCAGACCGTTCACCAGCACCCGCTCCAGAAAGGTTTCCGGCGGCATGCACATGGTTTCCTTCGTCATGGGGAACTCAAAGAGATAGTCGAAGCCCTGATTCCTGAGACGCGTCAGATGCTCTGCCGCAGTGGAAATCACCGGATGCTCCGTGTTTTTCACCAGATTGGCGGGATTCTGCGAGAAGGTCAGGACTGCCGTTTTTAAGTGCTTTTCCTTCGCGATCCGGAATACCTCTTCAAAAATGATCTGATGTCCCCGATGTCCGCCGTCGAACTTACCGAAGCAGGCCACTGTCGGCACCGGCACATACACCGGCGGCAGCAGGACCTCAGAGAGTCGCCCCTCCTCCGAAAGCTGCTCCAGCGCCGAAAGCTTCAGGCTGTCCCGCATCTCAAAGGCGCCCACCCGGGTGCGCTTCAGTGCCGTCATCACCGCACCGCAGCCGAGCTTTGTCCCAATATCCGCACAAAGCGTACGAATATAGGTGCCCTTGCCGCAGCGCACGGAAATCCGCACCCGGGGGAGCTTGATTTCCAAAATGTCGATGGCAAAGATCGAGACCTTCACCGACTTCCGCTCCACTACTCTTCCCTTCCGGGCAATGTCATAGAGCTTCTGTCCGTTGATCTTCTTCGCGCTGTACATAGGCGGGATCTGCTCATACTCTCCCACCATGGACTGTACCGCCGCCCGCAGCTCCGCCTCTGTACACCGGGGCTCGGTCCGGGTCAGAACGGTACCGGTACTGTCCTCGGTATCGCTGGTAAGTCCCAGCTCAAATTCCGCCTCATAGACCTTGTCCGTGCCGGTGATATCCGACACCAGCTTTGTGGCCTTTCCAGCACAGACCACCAGCACGCCCTCCGCCATGGGATCCAGCGTACCCGTATGTCCGATTTTCTTTTCATGGAGAATGGCCCGAAGCCGCTTCGTCACATCGAAGCTGGTCCAGCCCTTCTCCTTGTATACATTAATAATTCCGTCCATTATTTCACGTCTGCCGGTCGTCTGCTTTGAAAGTCCGGGGCATCCATCTGCAGCGAAAGCTGCTTCATCACATTGTTCAGCACATCATGATAGGAGCCCTGCAGGGTACAGCCGGCCGCCATTTTGTGACCGCCGCCGCCGAAGGCCTGGGCCACTTTGGCTACATCCAGCATAGGATTGTTGGAGCGCAGGCTCACCTTGTAGACCTGGTTTCCCACCTCATAGGCAAACACTGCACCGTCCACATCCCGCGTCTCCCGCATGGTGCCCACAATGCCGTCGATGTCCTTGGTGGTCACATGATAGAAATGCATATCCTTCAGGGTGATCCAGCCGGCAAGAATCCGCTTCTCCATCAGCAGCAGACTCTCCATCAGCACCCGTCCGGTCACCTGCTGCTGCACATAGCTCCGCATGTAGAAGCTGTCGTCAATGATACTGCCGAAGTCCACGCCCAGCCCCATCAGGAAGCCGGCGATTTCCATGGTATGCTTCGAGGTGCAGGAATACTTGAACACACCCGTGTCGTGCACCAGTCCTGTATAAAGACAGGTGGCCGCGTCCAGGTCGATGTCCTCCTGCTCCATCAGGTCGAACACCACCTCGCAGGTGCTGGAGGCCTCCGGGAAAATGGAGGCATGCGCATACCTCGTGTCGTTCGTCACATGATGATCCGCCACATAGAGCGCTGCCGCATTTTTCGCCAGCACGCCATAGTCTCCCAGCCGGTCAAATCCCGCACAGTCGCACATGATGCAGAGATCGTATTTCCGCTCCGAGGGGATGTGGATAATGCTGTCGAAGCCCGGCAGATAGGCGAATTTCGCATTGGCCTCCTGCAGGTAAACATTGACCCGCTTCTCCGGAAAGCGCTTCTTGATATAGGCTCTGGTGCCCAGCGTCGAACCCAGACAATCACCGTCCGGGTTCGTATGTCCCACGATACAGATGTCCTCTGCCGCCTGAATCAGCTGATTAAACTCCTCTTTCATGGTCATGATTTTCAGAAATCCTCTTCCTCTTCATCCGCATACATATTGTCTGCGTTTACCGGAAGGCCCACGGGACGCTCTGCGTCCTCACGGCTTACCTTGCCGATCAGTGCATCCATCCGTGCACCGTATTCCACGGAATGATCCGCCTTGAACTGAAGCTCCGGCGTGTGCCGAAGATTCAGGCCCTGGGCCAGACCGCGGCGCAGAAAGCCTGCCGCCGCCCGAAGTCCCTCCAGGGTTCTGTCCATGGCGTTCTCATCGCCCAGCACCGACACATACACCTTGCAGTACTGGAGATCCGGCGTGAGCTCCACGCCGGTCAGATTGGTCATGGGCGAAACCCGGGGATCCTTCACATCCCGGATGAGGCTCGACAGCTCGCGCCGCACGTCCTCATTTCGTCTCTGATATTTAAAATTCTGTTTTTTCAACGCTTAACCTCTTCCATAACATAGGCCTCGATCTGGTCATCTACCTGGAGATCGGAGAAGCCCTCGAAGACAAGACCGCACTCGTAGCCGGTCTTTACTTCCTTTACGTCGTCCTTGAATCTCTTAACAGATGCAATCTCACCCTCGAAGATCTGCTCCTCGCCGCGGGTGATTCTGGCCTTGGCACCACGCTGTACCATACCGTCAAGCACATAGGAACCTGCAATGGTTCCGACGCCGGAGGACTTGAAGATCTGACGGATCACAGCGTGACCGATAACCTTCTCCTCGTATACCGGTGCCAGCATTCCCTTCATGGCGTTCTCGATATCCTCGATGGCCTTGTAGATAATGTTGTAGAGACGCACATCCACGTGCTCGCGGTCTGCCGTCTCCTTCGCGGTCGCATCCGGCTTCACGTCGAAGCCGATCACGATAGCGTTGGAAGCACTTGCCAGCGTCACATCGGACTCGTTGATGGCACCTACGCCGGAGTGGATCACCTTGACCTGAACCTCGTCGTTCTTGATCTTCTCCAGGGAATCCTTCACAGCCTCCACAGAGCCCTGTACATCAGCCTTGACGATGATCGGCAGCTCCTTGATCTCGCCGGCCTTGATCTGGTCGAAGAGGGCATCCAGAGAAACCTTCTTCTTGGACTCCTCCACCATTCTCTGCTTGTTCTCGGTCACGAAGGCAGCCGCGTAAGCCTTGGCCTCCTTCTCGTTGTCCTTCACCTGGAAAATCTCACCGGCGTTGGGCACGGAGTTGAGACCGAGAATCTCCACCGGCATGGACGGTGTCGCCTTCTTGATGCGCTCGCCCTTGTCGTCGATCATGGCACGAACCTTACCGTAGGCGGAGCCTACCGCTACGACGTCACCCACATGCAGCGTACCCTTCTGTACCAGAAGACGTGCCACGGAACCGCGGCCCTTGTCCAGCTCGGCCTCGATCACAACGCCGTAAGCCTTTCTGTTGGGGTTGGCCTTCAGCTCCATCACATCCGCCTCGAGAGCAATGTTCTCCAGCAGGTTGTCCAGGCCTTCACCGGTCTTTGCGGATACAGGGCAGCAGATGATGTCTCCGCCGTAATCCTCCGGCACCAGATTGTACTGCATGAGCTCCTGCTTTACGCGCTCCGGGTTGGCTGTCGGCTTATCGATCTTGTTGATGGCCACGATCACCTGGGTGTTGGCAGCCTTCGCATGGTTGATGGCCTCTACGGTCTGCGGCATGATGCCGTCATCGGCAGCCACAACCAGTACCGCGATATCGGTGGACTGGGCGCCACGCATACGCATGGCGGTGAAGGCCTCATGACCCGGTGTATCCAGGAAGGTGATGATACGGTCTTCGCCGTTTACATTGACATTTACCTGGTAAGCACCGATGGACTGGGTAATGCCGCCGTGCTCGCGGGAGGTTACATTGGTGTTCCGGATGGCATCCAGGATGGAGGTCTTACCATGGTCAACGTGACCCATAACGCAGACAACGGGCGGTCTGGAAACCATATCCTCATCTGCATCCTCTTCGCTGTCCTTCACCATCTCGGCGATGACATCGATCTTCTCCTCCTGCTCGCAGAGAATGTCGTACTCTACCGCGATGTTCTCGGCCTCTTCATAGCTGAGCTCGGAGTTCAATGTCACCAGCTTGCCCTGCATGAAGAGCTTCTTGATGATCTCCGCCGGCTTCAGCTTCATCTTGTCGCTGAGCTCCTTGATGGTGATGGTCTCCGGAATGGTGATGGACTTGATCTCCTCCTCTACCGGCTTCACAACCTCTGGCTTAATGAAGGCACCCTTGCCATTCTTTCTCGGTCCCTTGTGGGTATTCTGATCATCTCTCTCGTAGCTCTGCTGCGCACCGTACTTGTTCTGCTTTCTGGTGTTCCGGTTCTTCTGGGAAATTGCAGCCTTCTCGTTCTCGAAGCTCTTGCCGCCGTAGGTCTTCTTCTGGGGCTTGCTGGCATCATGCCGCTGGGTATTCTTCTTCTCTACGATATCCGGCGCAGCCTGGCCGTTGTCCTTTCTCGGTGCAAAGCCTCTGCGCTCGCCGTTCTGCGGTCTCTGCTGACCGTCCGGACGCGGGCCTCTTCTGTCGCCGCTCTGCGGACGGCCGTTTCCGGTTCTCGGTCCCCGGTCGCCCTGGGGACGTGCGCCGTCGCGGCGCTCACCGAAGCTTCTTCTCTCGCCGTTCTGCGGACGTGCCGGACGGGCATCTCTGTTCTGGGCCTGTGCCGGTCTCTGGGTCTCCGCGGGCTTTCTCTCTGCCTGCTGGGCCTTGGCCTGACGCTCACGCTCCTCGCGGGCCTTCGCCTCTGCCTCCTGCTGCTTTCTCAGCTCCTCGGCGGCCTGACGCTCACGCTCGATGCGGAGTGCCTCCTCCTTACGCTCTCTCTCCTCTTCCTGACGCTGGATCTCGTTCAGCTCACGAAGGGTCTTTACCCGTGCCGTTCCCGGCGGCAGCGGACGTCCGTTGGGGGACTTTCTCTGTGCCGGCTTCTCAGCTGTCTTCTCACCGCTCTTCGCCTTATCAGAAAAGCGATTGCCGAGCGGATGATTCTTATGATTTACGGAATTCTGTGAGTGGAACACAACAGCAAGCTTCTTTTTCTTCGGAGCTGCATTCTCCTTCGGGGCATTGCCCTTTTCATTCCTGCCGTTTGTTCCGTTCTCTCTCATTTCATCTGCCATTCACACTACCTCCGTCCAAAATACGTTTCATCTGCTCTGCAAAGCCATGATCCTCCACGGCGATGGATGAGCGCTCCTCTCTTCCCATGGCGTGCCCTAGGGCGTCCTTCGTGCCATAGACATAAAAAGGAATCTCCCGATAGGTCGTCATGTTCCGGAATTTCTTCTTGGTATTCTCTGATGCATCTTCCGGAACGATCACCAGTCTGGCCCGCCCCTCCTTCACGGATTTCTCCGCGGAGAATTCGCCGGACCGTATTTTGCCGGCCCGCATGGCGAGCCCCAAAAGTCCATAAAATTTATTCTGCAAGCTGTTCAAGCTCCTCCCGAAGCTGCCGGTAAACGCTGCCGTCCACCTCTGCCTTAAAGGATCTCTGCAGCGCCTTCCGCTTCTCTGCCTTCTCAAGACAAGCCGGATTCATGCAAATGTAGGCGCCGCGGCCGTTCTTTCTGCCGCTCGGGTCCAGGGAAAACTCCCCCTCCGGACTCCGCACAATGCGCAAAAGATCGCTCTTATCCTTCTTCAATCCACAGCCGATACAGCTTCTCTGTGGTATTTTTTTCATTCCTCAGCTGTATCCTCGTCCTCTGCAGCAGCCTCTGTCTCTTCTGCTTCCTCTGCTGCTGTCTCCTCGGCATCCTCAGCCTCATCATAAGCTTCATCGTAGGCTGCGTCATCCTCGTCCTCAGCCTCGTCGAAGCTTCCCTCTCCGTGATAGTCAATGCCCATCTCATCGAAGACGCCCTGCTCCTGGGCCTGGGACTCGGACTTGATGTCGATCTTGTAACCGGTCAGCTTCGCTGCCAGGCGGGCATTCTGTCCTTCCTTGCCGATGGCCAGTGACAGCTGCGTATCCGGTACAATCACCATGGCATCCTTGTTGTCCTGGTCTGCGATAACGGCGATGACCTTTGCCGGTGACAGCGCATTCTCAATGAGGTAAGCCGGGTTCTCATCATAATTAATGATGTCGATCTTCTCACCGCGAAGCTCCTCTACCACGGAGTTCACACGGGTACCGTTCAGACCGACGCAGGCACCTACCGGATCCACATCCGCATCATGGGAAAGCACCGCCATCTTGGTTCTGGAACCGGCCTCACGGGCAATGGCCTTGATCTCCACGATACCCTCACGCACCTCGGAAACCTCTTCCTCGAAGAGACGCTTCACCAGCTCCGGATGGGTTCTGGAAATCATCACGCGAGGGCCTCTCTGGGAATCCCGCACTTCAACCACATAAACCTTGATGCGGTCATTGGGCTCCAGGGTCTCGCCGCGCACCTGCTCGTTCTCGGAAAGGTAGCCATCCACCTTGCCGAGATTCACGATAATGGACTTTCCGGTATCCCGCTCTACGGTACCGGTCACAACCTCCTTCTCCATGGAGTAGTACTCGTTGTACAGCAGCTTCCGCTCTTCCTCACGAATCTTCTGCACGATGACACCCTTCGCATTCTGGGCGGCGATACGACTGAAGCTCTTGGAGTCGATGGGCACCTGTACAATCTCTCCCAGCTCATACTTGGGATCCAGCATCTTCGCCTCAATGAGAGAAATCTCTGCGATGGGGTTGGTCACCTTCTCCACCACGGTCTTGTCTGCGATCACAGCATAGTCGCAGGTATCCGGGTTCATGTTCACACGCACATTGTCTGCCGTGCCGAAGTGGTTCTTGCAGGCTGTCTGCAGAGATACTTCAATCGCCTCGATCAGGGTCTGCTTTGAAATACCTTTCTCCTTCTCCAGCAGCTCAAGTGCCTCCTTCAGTTCTGTATTCATCTTCTTTTGTCCTCCTCTATCTCAACGCCCCGCATCAAAAGGAGCGTGACTTCTCATGATTTACTCCGCTTCCTCTTCGCCGTCTTCGGCATCGACTTCATTATCCTCATCCTCTGTCGGCTCATCATTCGCCGGCTCCTTAAAGCCCAGCGAGCAAACCTCCAGCATATATTCCTCGTCAATGAAGTCTTCCTTGTCCAGCCACTTGGAAAGCCGCCGGGACACTGCCGCACAGTCATTGACCGTCATATCCGCACCGTCCGTCCGGAAAATGAAGGCACGCAGATAATGTATGCCGCTCTCCACCGTGAATGTGACGCTGTCCAGCTCGTATCCCATCTCAGGCAGGATCGAGTGCAAATAGATTTCTACTCTCTCAGTATACATGGCAATCCCCCGAACACTAAGTAAAAGGAGCAAGCGAACCGCCTGCTCCTCTAACTAGTCAATCAATAACATACACACTATAGCACGCACCGATGGTGAATGCAAGTGTTTTCGCGCAAAGAACATCACTCCTTGCTGTTCAGCAGCATCGGGATCTCGGCAAGAGACACGATGCGGTACCGGAACTCCGCTCTGGAGCCGGCATTTTCCTTCAGCTTTCTGGCAATACGCTGATAGATGATGCTGCAGTCCTCCTTCTTGGTGCCGATGAGGAGCACCAGATACTGGGAGGCAGAATACTTGGTATATACATCACCCTGACGAAGGCCGTCGGAAAGGGCCTTCTGCAGTGCCTCGGCTCTGTTGGCCAGCTTCTCCTGGTTGGCAATGGGCTTACCTTCATAATCCACCAGCGTACAGAGCATCATGAAAATGCTGCTGCCCCGACGTGCGAGATTACGCCGCAGTACATGGTAAACATCCACGAAGCTGGAGAAGGCACAATAGTAGGAGCCCACGCGATGGTTCTCGCTGTTCCGCTTCAGCGCCGCATCGCGTCTCAGAATGCTGGTCTGAATCTCCTCGATGTCGTCGCTGGTGACCTTCACATCATCGTAGATCCGGTTGTAGCAGTCCAGAAGCTCGTCCGGAAGGGGAACCTCCAGCTCCTCCAGATAATACTTGGCGGTCTTGTTGTAGAGCTCGTAGGCCTCCTTGAACTCTCCCTTCAGGATCAGGGCATCGATCACCTGAATCTGCCAGCCTCTGTCGGGGTAGATGACATTGGCCTTCTGGTACAGCTTGTAGAGCGCATCATAGTCTGCCCGCTCGCGGTAATGCTGGCCGAGGAAGTCCACCAGCAGCTCATAGCTGCGACGAAGCTGTACGCTCTCGATGATCACCCAGTAATCCGTGGAGAAGTCCGGCAGCAGCTCGCCCTTGTAAAGCTCAAAGGCCTGCTGATAAAGAGCAGCCTTCTCGTCCTCCTCGGTGCTCTTCTCTGCCTTCGCGCAGAGCTCCCGGAAATCGAAAAGATCCACCTCGATCTCATAGCCAGGGATGTCCTCCAGCGAGTACACACCCTTCTTACCTTCAATGAACTTCTTGCCCGGCACACCGCCCTTTTTCAGCTGTGTACGTGCCTGGTGCAGAAGGTTGTTCAGGCTGTTGTTCTCATCCAGCAGATCCTTATAGCCGAAAACGCCGTCAATCAGCTCACGCTTTGTGATGCCGCTTTCCTTATTCATAATCACAATCTGCAGGAGCTTCAGAAAATTGGCCTTGTTATTGGTACCAAGATTCACCTGCCGGTCATCCACCATCATGGAAAACCGTCCCAACATCTCTATGTAGATCTTATGCATATCACCGCTCATAGCTTCTCCCGTCCGAATCTATACATCCATTCAGCTGTTATGGCTATATCATAATCGGAAAATCTTCTCTTGTAAACATAAAAGCGAATGAAAAATGTGTAAATTTAAGAGTAGCCTCTAGAGGCTACTCTTCTGCAATGGTATATTCTCTTATTCTGCAAGGCTCGCTGCCACCAGACCCGTGAACAGGGGATGTGCATTGGTGGGACGGGACTTGAACTCCGGATGTGCCTGGGTGCCCAGGTAGAAGGGATGATCCTTCAGCTCGATCATCTCTACGATACGCTTGTCCGGAGACATACCCGGCAGCATCATGCCGGCCGCACGGAGCTGATCACGATAGTCGTTGTTCACCTCGTAGCGATGACGGTGACGCTCGGAAATTTCTGCCGCACCGTAAAGAGCTCTGGCCTTGGTTCCCTCCTCCAGCGCGCAGCGATAGGAGCCGAGACGCATTGTGCCGCCCAGATCCGTCACATCCTCCTGCTCCTTCATAAGATGAATCACCGGATGGATGGTGTTGGGATCGAACTCAGCGGAGTTGGCATCATGGAAGCCCAGTACATTTCTCGCAAATTCAATGATGGCGATCTGCATGCCGAGGCAGATGCCGAGATACGGGATGCGGTTCTCACGTGCATACTGGGCAGCCTGAACCATGCCCTCGATGCCGCGGTTGCCGAAGCCGCCGGGAATCAGAACACCCTTCACGCCGGCAAGGAGCTCCGCAGCGCCCTTGGCCTCGATTTCCTCGGAATCCACCCAACGGATGTTTACCTTCGCATGGTTGGCAATGCCGCCGTGCTTCAGGGCCTCCACCACACTGATGTAGGCATCGTGAAGCTGTGTATACTTGCCGACGATGGCAATCTCGGTCTCCTTCTCCGGATGGCGCAGATTGTCCAGCATCGCATTCCAGTCGCTGAGATCCGGCTCCGGGCAGGGCAGGTGCAGGCACTCGAGAACGGCCTGGGCCAGCTGCTCCTGCTCCATCAGCAGCGGTACCTCATAGATGTACTCTGCATTGGTGTTCTGCAGCACATGGTTGCAGGGCACATTACAGAACAGCGCAATCTTGTCCTTGATGTCCTTCGGAATGTCGTACTCGGTACGGCATACCAGAATGTCTGCCTGCAGTCCCAGACGCTGCAGCTCACGCACACTCATCTGGGTCGGCTTGGTCTTCAGCTCGCCGGAGGCATGGAGATACGGCACCAGTGTCACATGGATCATGATGGCATTCTCTGCGCCCTTGTCCTGCTGGAACTGACGAATGGCCTCCAGGAAGGGCTGGGACTCGATGTCGCCGACAGTACCGCCCACCTCGATGATGGCAATGCGGTCCTCCTCCGGATCATCGGAACGGAAGAAGCTGTTCTTGATCTCATTGGTGATGTGCGGGATCACCTGTACAGTGCCGCCGCCGAAGTCACCGTGCCGCTCCTTGTTCAGTACAGACCAGTAAATCTTGCCGGAGGTAACATTGGCCTTCTTGTTCAGACTCTCATCGATAAAACGCTCATAGTGGCCGAGGTCGAGATCGGTCTCCGTGCCGTCGTCTGTCACGAAAACCTCACCATGCTGAATGGGGTTCATGGTACCCGGATCGATGTTGATATACGGGTCAAACTTCTGCATGGTCACCTTGTAGCCGCGGGCCTTCAGAAGACGGCCGAGAGATGCTGCCGTGATGCCCTTTCCGAGGCCGGATACCACGCCGCCAGTTACAAATACATACTTAATCATACTTTTTGTTACCTCTCTATATGCAAGCAATAAAACAGAGAAACTATACCGCAAAGCCCGCCTTCTGTAAAGGGCTTTTGTGTCTTAGAAGTCGTACTGCACCGCCTTCTTCATGGCCTCCGCTGCCTCGGCGCCGACAAAGGCCTCGATCAGTGCAAAGCCCAGCGGCAGCGCATAGCCGAGACCCCGGGCGGTAAAGAACTGACCGTCTCTTACCACGCCCTCTGTGGTATAGCTTGCACCCTGCAGCTCTCCCTCAAAGCCCGGATAGCAGGTGGCATTTTTGCCCTGCAAAAGTCCCAGTACACCGAAAACCGAGGGTGCCGCGCAGATGGCTGCCAGCGGCTTTCCGGCAGCGGCATGGGCCTTCAGCATCGTGCAGAGCTTCTCAGAAGCCTTAAAGTTCTGCGTGCCCACCGCACCGCCGGGCAGGAACAGCAGCTCCGCCTCGCCGTCATTTACCTCTGCCAGGGTCGTATCACAGACAATCTCGACGCCGTGGGCCGAGTGAATGTGTGTATCCGCGTTGATGGATACAGTGGTCACCTCAAGCTTTGCCCGGCGCAGAAGATCCACCACACTCAGGCACTCCACCTCTTCTGTTCCGTCCGCCATAAATGCATATACCTTCATATTTTGCCTCCTAGTAAAAATCGTCGTAACTCCTTACAGCATAGCACAGAATCCGTTTTTTCGACACAAAAAACGCCCTTCTGCAAATGCAGAAAGGCGTTTCAAGCGACAAACCCGCAAGCTTGGCTCTCCGGTCGATAAACTCATGGACGATCTCATAAGTCAGTTCCTGCACTTCCGTATACTTGCGGACAATCTGCACGAAGCGTCCCGCATCATCCCGGCGTTCCGACACGGCATTGACCTCTTTTTCCAGGGCAAGGATCTTCTCCACCAGGCAGCCTTTTCATCATCATAACCGGACACCATGAAGGTAAACTGCTGGTCGCTGAGCTTGCCCAGGGCGTTGTCCTCATACAATTTGCGGAAAAGTCGGTCCAGGTCTCCCATACGGTTCCTGGCTCTGTCCAGCTCGCTGCGCTTTTCCCGCAGAGCGCGGTCTGCCTTTGCGTCGCCATATTCAGTAGCTTCCGCGACGAATTGCTGCTCATGGGCTTTCACATAGGAAAGCACCCGCTGGATGTCTCCTCGCAGTACCAGTTCTTTCAGAACACTCTTGCGGATGTAGTGTGTGGTACAGACTTCACCGGTCCGAATACGGTTGCGATACCGGCCGCAGGTCGATCTCCTCACTTTTGGTCGGACGGTGCTTTGTTGTGATCCGCTTCTGCGCCAGTTCAAAGGTTTCCTCGTCAATCAGCGCCTCATGGGTATTGGGGAAGAAATACTGCTTTTCTTCCGGATTGCGCCGCGTCTTTTTGGACTTATAGGATATCCTCCATTTCCTCGTATACACGGGCGGAAAACCGCAGGGTTTCCATGCTTGATATCAGGAAATAGCGACTTGGCCGGTAAATGTCATGATACCGAACCAGAGCAGGAACGCGGCAAAAACGAAGAAACCGATCCCACCCAAAACAGGCCTTCGCGGCCTGTTTTCCGTAATGCAGTCGGGCTGCCTGGGATCATAATATCCGACCACCTGCCGTCCCAGATCCCGCTTGCCGGACAGTGACTGACGGCTCGAGTACCGATAGGTCTTGCCATTCACTGTGTACTCATAGGTCGGCAGATAGTCCGTCTCCCGGCGTAGCCGATCACTGCCGTCCTCCTGGTGCTCCCACCTTTCATCGACCGATTCCTCAATCCATACCACCTTCATCATCGTGGTGCCTGTGTACCGCCGCACATCATCCTCGTATTCCTTCCGTGCGCCTTTCCGCTGACGGACCCCGAGCCATGCCACCAGCACAGCCCCGAGAATGAAGCCGATTCCCGCTGTGATATTCCGCGTATATTCTACGGGCCATGCCACAAGCGCTACCGCAAGGATGAAACCGATCACGATAACTTTGATACTCTTCATACGTCCTCCTTCCTGCCGCCATGGGCGGAGATCTCCTCTTACGATACCGGCGGTTGGTTCTGCACGGCAACTACAAACAAAATGGTCAGCCCGATATATGCGGCGCTTGCCAATGCCAGCAGGATGCAGAGGATGACGCAGACTATTTGAACCGATTTCCGTAAGTAACGGCGGGAGAGAACTATCCCCAGCAGCGACAGCACCAGCAGCACCACAGCAAGCCAAAGAGACATATTGCCCTCCTCCCTTACACGCCGCGGAATGCGTCAATCATATCCGTGAACCAGCTCAGCTCACGGGCAAAGCGTTGGCGCAGCTGCTCCGGTGTCTCCCGACCCTTGCCGATATCGAAAAAGCCGCGTCCGCTGTGGACGGCAAGATACAGCCTGCCGTCTGGATTGAGATTCACAGAAAACTTACCAAAGGAGGAATCCGCCAGCGTCAGAATCCGCTCTATGCGGCCGGGGGTTAGGATACGGAGGGCTGCTGCTTCATCGTCACTGCTCAGATTGAAGCGCTTGTCAAAAACCTCATTTCCTGTTTTGATGGTTTTGGCGCTGAACAGCTTATCCAGCCCTTCTCTCGGCCAGATGGTCAGCCATGTGGGAAATTCCCGGTTCAGCTCACAAAGCAGCCACTGACCAGTATAGACCTCCCGCTCGTTTTTCTCCCACATGCCGGTCTCCTCCCGCTGGACCTCGCTGACTTCCGTCAGCCTGACGGTACACAGTTCCGTGGTCAGGTCACGATACGTTCCCCGGACATACCCACTGCTGCTGCAATGGGTGTGGCTGGGCAGGGGAATGTTCGTGTCCTCTGCGTCCAGAAGATGCGGCGTGGGGTTCATCTGCACGTTTTCAAAGGCAGCGCTTACGATGTCCGGCGCGATGGCCTCGAAGGTCTGCTGGCTTGCTTTGTCCTTGGACTTGCCCTGCACCATCTGCCCCAAGCCGAGGATCACGCCGCCGATGATGATCAGCACAATGTTGCCGCCCAGGATGATACCTGCGATGGCGACCACACCGCCCAGCAGCGAGAGCATTTTGCCGCCCAGCTTGCCGCCCTTGCTCTTACGCAGTTCCTGCGCCAGATGTTCATCCGTCATGTTCATGTCCCTTTCTTCCATATTCTTCTCCTTATTCCGCCGCGCCGGTTAGGGCGGGGCTTTCCGTTATCAGATCCAGCAGATTGCCCATACCGGTCAGCGAGGCGATGAACCACTTGCGGATGCCGTCGATGTCCCGCAGATCCAGCCACTCCGGAACGCCCGCAAACACATACTGGGTGTTCAGGGCCAGCGTCAGATCGCCGTCACGGAGGATAAGGCCGCACAGCTTGGAAGTTCTGGAAGTTGCCTCCAACTTCTGTACCAGGTCACGAAGCCGCGGCGTGACCTGATCGTCCGCCTCCCGGCCATCCGCCGTGTGAGCGGCAAAGTGCTTCCGGAAGGCGGCGGGGTCGGTGATGTCGTCCTTCTTCCGCTCCTGGAACATATCGTTCAGTGTGATGTCCAGCGCCGGGTCACAGATGTCCTTGCACCGGACCACGATGCCGCGGAACAGCGTCTCGGTCCGGGTCATCCAGTTGTCGTTGTCGGGGCCGGACTTTTCCTCCACGGTGCGGCACAGCTCTACATTGGCCGCGGAGAATCGCAGCCCCTTGTGCTCACCCTCGTGGAAGTCCGTCACGGTACACTCCGTAAAGGAGACCGTCGACAGCTTTGCCGCCGCCAAGTACCCCCAGTCGATGGGCAGCGTGGCCGGCTCCGGCTCCGGGCCGAAGGCTTTTGTCAGCTCCGTGCGGAAGAAGCCGCCCAGCTGCTGCTGCATCAGGGCTTTTTTCTTCGTTTGGGCGGGCTTTGCCACCAGCAGGAACAGCGCCACGCCGGGGAACGCCAACGCGCAGACCAACATGGGGTCACGCTGTATAAACATTGAAATGCACGCGGTGATCACCAGAATAACGCCCAGCGATATGCTGATGTCCTCCGTTCTCTGATAGCTTCCCAGCTTCTTTGACAGCTCCGCGTCCGTCATCCGCTCAACGCCCATCGCGTCAAAGTCATTGCGTTTCTTTCGCATAGCCGTCCCTCCTTAGTAGCAAAGGCTGAAATACAGGCCGCTGTAAGGGTCAACGGTGTCGAGATCCATGATGGCAGCTTCAGGCGAAATGCTGTCCAGCTGCATGCGCTTGGCGGTGTCCTTGTAGTTCGACGGCTGTGCCTCGGCAGCAAATACGAGCCCATCATAGTCCTCCGGGAGATAGACGGAGTAACTCTTGGTCAGGACCTGCGCCCAGTCGCCCACGTTGTACTGCCAGTCGGTGGAGTAGGTGAATTCGATGAGATAACTGTTACCCTGCCAGCTGACAGTGTGGAGATAGTAGTTGTCGCCGCGCTGGCTGTTGCCGTAGGCCGTTGAGGTGGTGAGCCACATACCGGTGTAGAAATCATAGAGCTCGCTGTTGGTGACAGTAATGTACTCCTGGTCAAAATAGGGGATGGAGCTTTCCGGGATGTAGCAAATGGCATCAAAGTGCAGCTCACGGATGCCGTCGTGGGTATAGTCTCCGTTTTTCGTGATCTCCCAATAGCAGTCGTCGGTGTTGTAGCCATCGCCCAGGCCGGAGTAGCTGCAAACCCCGTCTTCCAGCAGGAAGGTCCCCTTCTCCACCGCGGCGTTGATCTCCAGGCCGTTTCGGGTGAAGTAGGGCTCACTGGACTGGATGCCCTCCACCGGGAAAAGAGAGCCGCCGTTGGTGATGTCCATCAGATCACCGCTGACAGTGCGGTCCAGCTGCAAGGTGTCGCCGCTGCCGTCAAAGTGGATCGTCACGCCGTTTTCGTCCACCCACAGTGTGCCGTACTCGATGACGTCGTCCTGATCATTGACGAATTCCCAGGTGGCGTCCTCGTGGATACGCAGCCAGAGGTTCTCCCCCTGATACTCCCAAAGCCCCACATACTCGCTGAGGTCACCGCCGCTGAGGGCAACGGTGGAGAGGTCCTCCCGGAAGACATAGCGTTCCACCGGGTCCCAGATCCAGATCAACTCGGTGGCGTCACCGTTTTCGTGGATGAAGCTCACCAGGGCATCACTTTCTCCGTCACCGTCCATATCGTCAAAGGAGATGGCGTTGAATGCCTGCTCCGCATCGGGGATGCTCATGGGAAAGGACACGCTGTCAAAGAGGACCTGCTCCGGCAGATCCCGATAGAAGGCTGCGCTGCTCTCACTCACCGTGACCAGCACATCCACGCTCTCGCCGTCATGGGTGATGGTGCCGCTGCCAACCACCATGCCGGTCGTGCGCCAATCATCTCCCGCGACATCGTCAGAATTGCCGCAGGCGGTAAGGCTCAGGCAGAGCGCCATGGCCAGCACAGGGATAAAAATATGTTTCCATCGATTCTTCATGGTTCTCCTTCCTTTCCATCACTCCATCATGTAATAAACGCCCTCATCGCCCCAGACCAGAGAGTCCTCGTCAACCTCAAAGACCCGGTAAGAAACGCCGTCATACATGGTGGAGTCCGCATAATAGGTGCTCACCTCGTCCATGGAGTAGGTGAAAACTCCACAGTCCATTTCCGCAGGCTCAGCGCCGGGAGCGCGCTGGTAATAGCTCCAGTTTCCATTACCGTCGATGACGATATAGGTCTCAGCCGAGAGATCGCCGTCATAATACCAAATGCCCTTGAATTCCGAGACATTCCGCTGGCAGAGGTCGGAATCCCAGCTCCAATAGGAGTCTGGGTCTCCGTCTAAACGGCCGTTCCAGTCGGGCACCTCGTCCTCCAAGGGATCGGGCTCGTCGTCCTCGGTGAGATGGCCGCCGTCCTCATACCAGAGATGCTCCATCCCTTCGCCGTAGTTAAAGTAGCCGTAAGCGGCGTTGTAGAGCTGGCCTTCCTCCATGGCGATGAGGCTGCCGGAATCGTCTAAGTTGCTGTAGGCATAGATAGCCTCCCACTCCGGCTCATAGCGGAGGTAGCCGTCATCCACCACTTCGCCGTTGAGGTAGAGGGTCCAGTTGCCCTCGGCATCGAACTCCATGGAGTCGTAGTCGTTGTTCGCTTCGCCCAGCCAGATACCTTCGAAGCCGCTGAAGTCGTTGACGGTGTCCTCGCTGAGACCGCCTCCCAGGCCCTCGTTGGGGTCGTCCTGCGGGGCGATTTGTCCCTCCGTATTGCCGCAGGCTGTACACAGCAGGAAAAGCAGCAACACCAGTCCCGCCAAAAGATATGGCTTTTTTCTCCTCATGCAGCATCCTCCTCATTCTTCATCGCTCAAATACAGTTGCGAAAAAATGTTTTGATAGGTCTCACCCATATCCGCCGCAGCATCTGGGGGCGCGCAGAATCCGTAAAGATAGGTACAAATGTCGGTGTCCATAACAAATACGGTCCATTCCCGGGTGTCTTCGTTCTCACCGGCGGTATAGGTTACGATGTAAACCGGATAGCTTAAATTTTTGCTGTATTCCTCATTTTCTTTGGCGGACAACAGCTCATAGGTACCCGCATCACTTAAAGACAGGGCACAGGCTGTCAGATAATCGTCCAGTTCCTGTACATCCGGAACAAAGCAGCTTTGCTCCGCCGTATTGACCACAAGGAGCTGCCCATCCTCGGTGATGTCCTCATAGCGGTAGGTGCCGTCGTCATGGTTCTCGGAGAGCAGGTTCTGCATATTGGTAAAGGGCAGCGCGCCACCCATCAGAACCGGGATGTCGTCCCGTGAGATCACATCACCCCGGCCGTCGCCGTCCGCAGCATAGGACTCCACGATTTTCTGGTCATAGACCTCCTTGTCATAAGCGGTGTCCAGGAAAAGGGCAACGCTGAGATCCGGCGGCGCGAAAATAAGAAAGTCGCCGTTGTCAAAAAACATGGGAGAGCCGGGATCATAGTCAGGGTTGACCGGCTCACCGTCCTCACCGTAAAACTGAAGGCTGAAGCCCTCGTTCAGCTGCCCTTCCGTGTACTCCCCCAGATCGATCTCGGTACTCTCGCCCTCCGCCAGTGTGGTCTCCAGGCGGTTCTCCCCCCAGTCCTCCTCCGAAGTGAGGCTGATGCGTATATCCGCAATGGGGTATGTGGTACGGTTTACAACGGTGATCTCCATGGGATACTGCTTCGCACCGCAGGCGGCAAGGCTCAGACAAAACAGCAGCGCTAAGGTGAACGTCAAAAAGGGTCTTCGTTGTCTCATTTCATTTTCCTCCTTCTTCCGCGGGGCTTCAGATGTCCCAACTATCCATCCAGTTTGCGCCCCAGTCAACAGCGGGATCATATGGTTCTTCGGGAATCCAGCCTGCGGGATAGATGAGGCCGTCTTCGTCGTGATAGGCAAGGCCGTCTTCGCCGATGGTGTAATCGTTGCCCAAAAGGTAACGGTTCACGCCGTCGTAGTACCAGATATAGAAGGTGGAGTATTCGTCTTCATAAAACTCCGCGTTTTCCATATCCGTGTAGGCGTAGAAGTCGGCATTGCGGTAAAAGACGCCATCAAAATGCTGATCGTCCCCGTAGCGGCCGAAGCGTTCGGCGGAGAGGGTGAAGCTGTTGCCGTCGTCACCGGGGCAGAGGTAGGCGCGCGTCCCGTTGTCGTAAAGATAGAGGCCCATGCCCTCGCCCTCGTCGTTCATGGTACCACTCATGGAATTGTCCGGCGAGCAGGCGATGTACTGCATGAGGGACGAGTTGATGACGATGGTCTCGCCCAGGGCGTTTTGCCACATGCCGTCCCAGTTGCTTATGTCCCATTCGACGATCTCCGCCTCGTCGTCGCGGAGGAAGGTGTTTCGATGGATGGTGAGTCCGCTGCCCTCGCCGTTCCGGTTTGGCAGCAGCACGCCGTCGTCGCGCAGGAGGAAGTTGTAGAGAAGACCGTTGAAGAAGATCATCGGCCGACCGCTCGCCTCGGACAGCTCGAATTCTCCGCGCCCGCCGAGTCCCCAGCGAGTGCGGTAGGCGTAAAAGCCCTCCGTACTGTCAAAGTATATCTTCGCGGTGCCGTCGATGCTCCACATCCCGTCGAGAAATTCCATATCCATGACGGTCTCATAGCTGCTTTGCGTATCGTCAGATTCGGTGTCGCCGCAGGCGGTCAAGCCCAGGCACAATGCCAGTGCCAAGAATAGGACAAGTTGCTTTTTCATCCCTCTCCTTCCCGCAGCCGCTATGCCATTTTTTGATAAAACTCGAACTCACTGCCCCAACGCAGCGTGTCATGGTCGAGGAGTGTAAATTCATAACCCACATCGTCGAACTGGGAGGAAACAGCGAGATACATCTCCTCGGAGCCATCAGGGGCCAACTCGACGGTGCCGCTGTCCACCGTGGTGGGGTCGCCGTCGCCGCCGGGACGCTCCAGCAGCTCCCAGCCGCCTTTTTCGTCAAACACAAGGATGCTGGGCGCATCCGCCTCGGCGTCCAGATACCAGGTGCCCGCCATCATTTCAAAATCGATGTCGCCGGTATTCTCGCACGGCGCGTCGCCGGTCATCTGCGTAAAAGTGCCAAGCTCGGCCACATGCAGGGCGCCGACCTCGTCGAACCAGCTGCGATAGGCCACGCCATCGTGCTCATTGTAGAAATAATCGTAGTCATAGTCCGGCACGAACTGGATGAAGCCGCTGGCGGTCACCTCGTCGTCCGAGTCGTACAGCGCAAAGCGCACCTCGTCGCCATCGTCGTTGGTGGCGGAGATCAGCGTGCCGCCGGCCTCACCCTTCCACGCGCCGCCGTAGAGGTAGAGGTTCGACATCTGCTCGGAGTCTTTTACCAGCCCCTCAAAGGAATCTGGAACGCCATATAAATTGTAGTCGCTGCCTTCATCAGCATAGTCTTCGTTGCTCTCGCCGCAGGCGGCAAGACTCAGGCACAGCACCAGCGCCAAAGCAAGAGACAGATATTTATTTAAGTGTTTCATCATTTTATTCTCCTTTTTCAGATAAACAGAGTCAATGCTCCTGTTCCGCCATGGACAAGATCTCATCATGGCTCAGCTCCACATCGCCGAAGCGGACAAAAATGCCGTTGGTCACAGCGCTGTTCCATACACTCGCATCTGCCAGCGGGCGAAACCGGATCTTGTCCAGATGCGGCTTCATGTCCAGCAAAAGCCGACTACCGGACACAAAATCCACCTGCAAAACATGGTTGGGCAGCGGCGTGACGGCTGTGAGATACCTTCGGTTCAAGTGCGTGCCCTCCTTTCCGCAAAAATAAAAATCCACCGTACAAATATTGTACGGTGGATCGTATGGGATAACCATTAACCAAAGGTTAGGTCTTTTGTCCGAATAGCTCGACAAGCCGCTTCCGCTTGGTCCGGGTATCGCCCTCCATATGAAGCTTGGAATAGATCTGGTTCACATACTGCTTGACGCTCCCCTCGGAGAGGTAGAGCTTTTCCGCAATCTCGCGGTTGGAAAGCCGCTGCGCCATCAGATCCACGATCTCAAATTCCCGCGACGTCAGTGCGTCAAAGACCGCCGGACGAGCGCTTGCCGCGTTTCGCGCCCCTGCCCCTTCGCCAAGCTCGGTGATCTTTGCAATCAGGTCAGTTTTGAGTTCCTGTGCCAGCAGGGGCTTCAAATGCGCATAATTTTCCACGAACGGCATCACAAGGCCGTCCGGCGCGGCGTCAGAGAGGGCCTTCCCCAGCCATGCGCGGGCTTCCTCCCTCTTTCCCAGGTGTTCATAGGCTGCCGCTGTCTGGATACGGACGTGCAGGGCTACCAGTGCGTAATGCATGGCCTCGCACACCGCCAGCAGCTGTGCGCTGTGTCCGATGACCTTGGCATAAGCGTCCTGAGCAAGATAGACCTGATTTTCGATCATTTCCATCATGGGCTTGCCTGGCGCAAGCATATTGACGGCGGAGAGCCGGTGCTGCGAAAAAATCTCCGGGATTTTGTCCGTTTCGCCCAGCAGCGCATGGTAGTAAGCACTGGTGGCGCTCCAGATGTTGATCCACGACGCATCGTGGTAGCGCAGCAGCGCTGCGTATCGCTTCTCAAAGGTATACCGCTGCTCCACATCGGTATGCAGCGAGAGCCGCCGCGACAGAAAATCGCAGCAGAGCTCCATGTTGATCTGCCCGTTGTCCTTGACCTGCGCGTAGGCACGTTCCAATTCGACGTGTGCATCGGTGAAACGGCCCTGACAGAACAGCGCCTCTGCCCGCATGATGGTCTCCGCGCCCTGCCCGTGGTTGTTGGTGACCTTATAGTAATGGGGCATACACTCGTCCATTTCGACAAGCTCGCTTTCCAGCTCTCCCGGCGCGCGGTAGAACATCATCAGAACGGACGGCGAGCCAAAGGTCCAGCCACCGCTATTTTGGATACTGATGGCAGGGCGTGACATCTGGCTGCTGGCACTGCGGTGCAGGCGGCTCATGGCGCTGATATCATTGTAGCAGAGGAAACTCATAATGAGGTCGCACTCGCCCAGCAGGTTGCCGTGTTCTTCCTTGGGCAGTTCCGGGTGCTCTTCGATGGCAGTCAGCAGCAGTGCTTTCAGCTCCAGCATTTTCGGGATCTGCCGCCATGTGAACATCCGGCGCATCAGTACCAGAATGGCAAAGGGATCGGCCTTTAGCGTTTCGGCGGGGCATTTGTCCAGCGCTGTCAGCACATCCTCAGGTTTCAGCGACGCCAGCAGGATGCCCGCATCGCTGCGAATGACTCGCAGCAGCGCATCGTAGTTTTCGTTTTTCCGGTAGGCGGCGATGGCGTGGAGATACTGCCGGTGCTCTTCATACCAGAGACCAAAACGCTCCCAATAGAGCTTCTGCGTTTCAGACTCCATTGCCAGAAAACTCCGCTCGGCGCACTCCTTCATCATGTGGTGGAAGCGATAGGCCGCGCCGTCAGGCAGGCGCGTGACAAAGGCGTTCTGCTCGGTCAGCATGGAGAGAATTTGCCCAGCGTCCACGTCGCCTGTAATGCACTGCGCCATTTCGACGGTAAATTCGTCGGCAAGTCCCATGACCGCCAAAAACTCCCGCTGTTTTTCCGGCAGCGGATCGATCATGGCGGCGGTAAAGGTGGTATAGATGTCGGAATGGCGGCTGGGCAGCACGCCGCGCTCGGAGAGCGTGCACAGATTCAGATAAACGGCGGAGAACCAGCCCTCGCTGGAATAGAGGAGACTTTCGACCTGGGCGTCAGAAAGATCTGTACCGCATCGGTGGGCGTAAATGGCAAGCTCCGTATGGTTTAGGCGCAGCTGCTCCGTGCCGATTTGATAGACCTTTGCCCCCAGCCGCACCGTCTCCCCAGCGGGCAGAAAACGGTCCCGGCTGGCAACGATCAAATGCACATTGGCGGGCAGTCGATTTGCCAGCATACAGAGGAACATCGAGGCACGCCGATCCGTCAGCAGATGAAAGTCGTCCACAAAAATATAGCAGGACGCTTCTCCCGCCAGTTCATGGCAGAGGTCATCCACCAGCAGTCCGCCGCCGGATGCGTCTGTGGGACATGTGTAATCCCGCAGAAAATCAAAGCCGGCGCGGGCAAAGGCGTCCTGTACGCTTTTCCAAAAGATCGCAAGGTTATCGGAATACACGCTGATGCGGATGATTTTCATGGTTTCCGCCTTGGCGCGCTCGGCCAGATACCAGTTCACCGCCGTGGTCTTTCCGTAGCCCATGGGGGCAACCACGGTGGTCATGGCGCAGCGGGAGATGGGCCGCAGGCTCTCCTGCAGCCGCTCGGATATGTAAATGGTATTTAAATTCCATTTTGGTTTTGGCATAGTATTTACCTCCGGCTTCGCTGGTTGGTATCCTCTTTGCGCGGATCTGTCGGTTTTTCCGCGTCTTCTGGGATCGCCCATGAGCGTCCGAACCGGGATGCGCCGGGGATGCGTCCCGCGGCGCAGTATTGATTGACCCGCCGCTCCGACACCTCCCAACGGTAGGACGCCTCCCGAATGGAGATATAGCCCCTGATCCCGCTCATATCGCACCTCCGTATGGATAACATTTAACGCAATACATTATATACGAATATCCGAAGAAACACAAAGTATCCGGCGAAATGTTCAGAGAAAAGTTACGGATAAAAGCAAGAATTTTGAAAAAGTCCTCTAAATCCGGCCAAAACGCCACATTTGAATTGCAGTATGGGCAGAGGGAGAAATACGGGAAAGGCTGGATCAGATATGGCAGTTACAAAGACGCATCCTATCAAGTCAACGCTGAAAGCGGCCGTTGACTACATCTGCACCCATCCGCTTGCGGCGGTCTGAAAGGGAAAATTGGCGTTTTTCGCACCCAAATTGATACATTTTTGAAAGGGGTATAAGAAAAGGGCGCTGATTTTTCATATCAGCGCCCTTTCAAGCTGTTCTGTATTCAGCTTTTCCCTTTACATATTCGCTCGTCTGCTGTCGCAAACCATTGATTTTACTGACTTTTTCGGGGTATCGTTATCCCACTTCAACATTGGCACCGCCACAAAGCCCATGGTCGACTAATCCGACCGCAAAGCATCGATCGGGTTCAGACTGGCCGCCCGCTTCGCCGGCATGTAGCCGAAGATGAGACCGATGGCCACGGATACCGAGAAGGACACCAGGATGGAGCCGATGGAGGCGCTGGCGCTGATGCCCATGATCTGCCCGGCCACCTTGGTGGCGATGCAGCCGATGACGATGCCGATGACGCCGCCCAGCGAGCTGGTCATGGCCGCCTCGATCACGAACTGGGTCAGAATGGTATGCCGCTTGGCACCGAGAGACTTCCGGATACCGATTTCCCGGGTACGCTCGGTAACGGACACCAGCATGATGTTCATAACGCCGACGCCGGCCACCAGCAGGGAAATGCCGGCAATTCCGCCGATCATGAGGGACATGGTGGAAACCATCTCGTTCATGGAATCCAACAGCTCAGACATGGCTGTCACGGAATAGAGGTCCTCGTTCTTGAATATCGTATACAGATAATCCTCGATATAGCCCTTGATCGTCACCGCATCACTGATCTTGTCCTGCGGCACGGTGAAGGTATAGCTGTTGATCTGGCCGTTTCGGGACAGCTTCACCGCCGCGGAATAGGGAATGTAGACGAAGTCATCGGAGCCGCCCTCCTCCAGATCTTCGGATTCACTGGTCTGCCGCTCCACAACACCCACGATGGTGAAGCTCTGGCCGTTGATCTTGATGGTCTGGTTCATGGCAGAATCCGCCGAGCCGAAATAGGTCTGGGCCACGTAGAGACCGATGACCGCCACCTTCTGACGGGAGGCAATGTCGGCATACTGGATAAACCGGCCGTTGCTGAGGCTCTCGTCCAGGATGTCCAGATATTCCTCGGACACGCCGGTCACCTGGGTGGTGGTGGAGTTTTCGTTACCCACCTTCACCGCGCCCTGCACCGTCACACTGGGCGACATATGGCTGAAATACTGCGTGTTCTCCTCGTAGTACTCGTACATCTCGTCCACAGAAACTGAACGGCTGGACAGGTTGATGACATTCACCGTGATCCGGTTGGTACCCATGCTGGCGAAGCTTTCCGTCATGTAGCTCAGCTCGCCGTTGACGATGCCCACCAGGGTAATGACGGCACCCACACCGATGATGATGCCCAGCATGGTCAGGAAGGACCGCATCTTGTTGGCCCATATGCTCTTGATTGCAAGATTAAATGAGTTTAGCATATTCCTCCGCACTTCCGTCGTAGACGATCTTGCCGTCGCTGATACGCACAATGCGCTTCGCCTCCAGCGCAATCGAGTTGTCGTGGGTGATCATCACCACCGTGTTGCCCTCTTCGTTGATCTGCTTCAGAAAGCCCAGTACCTGCCGGGAGGTCCGGGAATCCAGGGCACCGGTGGGCTCATCCGCGAGAATCAGAGAGGGATCGCCTGCCAGCGCTCTGGCAATGGAGACTCTCTGCTGCTGGCCGCCGGAGAGCTGCAGGGGATGCTGCATGCACTTGTCACCGAGACCCACACGCTCCAGCTGCTTTCTCGCCCGCTCCCGGCGCTCCTCCTTGCTGTATCCTGCATACAGAAGCGGCAGGGCCACATTGTCCAGCAGGGTATCCTTCGGCAGCAGATTGTACTGCTGGAAGATAAAACCGATCTTCCGGTTCCGGATCTCCGCCAGCTCGTCATCCGACATATGGCTCACATCCTCGCCGCTGATATAGTATTCGCCGCTGGTGGGAACGTCCAAAGCGCCGATGATGTTCATCAGCGTGGACTTGCCGGAGCCGGATTTTCCCACGATAGCCACGAACTCGCCCTGATAGACATTCAGGGAAATGCCGTCATTGGCGCGGATTTCCTCGGTGCCCATCTGATAGATCTTGTAAATGTCCCGAAGCTTCAGGAGCGGCTCCTCGCCCTCATGTCCCGGCGGAACATGCACCGCCGAATTGCCGGCCTTGGCCGCCGCCTGAGCAAGACGCTCGATCTCATCATAGCGTTCCGCCTCAGGGTCCTCTTCCTCCTCCTGGGAGAAGCCGCCGGCAGCTGCTGTCGGCGCCTTGGTTTCTTCGGCCGCTGCCGCTGCTTCTGCTGCGGCTATTCCTGTCTCAGGCTTCTTCTGTGCCTCCGCTTCCGCTGCGGAGGTCGCTGTCATTTCATCCTTTTTCATGCGCTACCTCCGCGGCTTAGCCCATAGGACCGCCGCCACCGCCACCGCCGGGGCCGCCCATGCCGCCACCGCCGGGACCGCCGCCTTCACCACCGGGGCCGCCCATGCCGCCCATCATCATATCCGTGCTGTCGCTGGATACTGTAGACTGGCTCACATAAACGGTGTCGCCCACGGACAGGTTGCCGGAGGTGATTTCTACATAGCTGCTGTTGGAGAGGCCTGTGGTCACCTTCACGGCATGGAAGCCCTCCGGTACCCGGCTGTCTGCCATCTTCTCCGCATCGGCAGCATTGTCCTTCTCATCCTGATTGCCTGCCGGTGCCTCTCCCTTGGCATCCTCAGCTGCCTCGGTCTCCGCTGCTGCGGTCTCGGTCTTCTTGCTGCCGTCGCTGTCCTTCACATAAACCACATCGCCGCGCTGCAGAGCATCCACAGGAATTGCAATGGCATCCTCAGAGGAATCCAGGACGATGACGCCGTCCACATTCATGCCGGGGAGCAGGTCGCCGTACTCGGTCAGCGTAACGGTTACCGGATAGTAGGTAACGCCGTTGGAGGTAGTGCCCTCCATGGAAACGTTGGTCACCTCACCGGTGAAGGTCTGATCCGAAAAGGCATCTGCCGTGACGTTTACGGTCTGGCCCACCTTCACATTGGAGATGTCCAGCTCATCGATGTTCATCTGGAAGGTAACGGCAGACAGATCATAGATCACTGCCAATGTGGTGGCGGAATTTCCGTTCTGGATCTTGTCGCCCACCTTGGTGTTCTTGGTCACCACGGTGCCGGAAATCGGCGCGGTGATGGTATAGTTATCCAAACTGTCATTTGTGGTGTCCACATTGTTCTTGGCATTCTCGAGGTCGCTGTCTGCGGAATCCACCTTGTCCTGATAGGTATCCAGAATGTCCTTCACATCCGAAGCATTCAAGGTAAAGAGCGCAGTGCCCTCGGTCACATAGTCACCCTCATGCACGAGTACCTTCTCAATCGTAGCCTCGCCGGAGAGGTCGCTGGCGTTGATGCTTACGTCCTTCGCCGGGGTGAAGCTGGCGTCGCCGCAGGAGCTGAGCCCGTTGATCTCTGCCGTCGCCGTATGGCTGCTGGTCAGGCCGCCCGGGTTCGTCACCTGTACGGTAACGTCTCTTACCATCTGGCCGCCGGTCAGGGTCTGGTCCATGGTGGCTACCGCCACAACCGTACCCTCCAGCTGCTCCAGTGTATCGGAGAGGGTCAGGGTTGCCGTGCTGCCCACCGCGATCTGCTGTGCATCTGTGGACAGGAAGGGAATGGCTGCCTCCATGACGGAATCATTGTAGAGCTCTGCGATTTCCGTATTCGCAGAAAGCTTCTGTCCTGCCTTCACCTTCAGGCTCTTGATATAGCCGGTGGCGGTGGACTTATAGGTGTTGCCGGACAGCTTCGCGGCCATCTTGCTGTAGTCCTCCGAGGCGGAATCATACTTCTTCTGGGACCGCTCCAGGGAGCTGTTGGCCAGGCTCACCTTGGAATCCACAGAGGTGGAATCGATCCGGTACATCACCTGTCCCTCGGTCACCTGGTCGCCCTCCTCGAAGTCCGCCGCGATGACATCGCCCTCTGCCATGGAGGTGATGTTGTAGGAGTCCTTCGGGGAAATGGTGCCGGAGGCCGACAGTGAGGAAACGATGGTCTGTGTCGTGACCTCAGCGGTCTTCACCTCGCTGCTGCCGCTCTCCGATTTTTTCTTCTTCAGAAAGAAAAAGCCTGCGATGGCCGCTATGATGATCACCACCAGCAGAACGATCCACTTCTTCTTTCCGCCTTTCTTATGCGGCTTTTTCAGGCCGCCGAGCTTAAATTTCATATACCCCTCCGCTTTTTAGTTTGGGTTGCCTGCATTATCCTGTTACTGCACGAAAGCGATGACTTCCTTCTCGGTGCTGCCGTCGCTGCCGCTGGACATCTGCCATACGATGGTGATGTCGTCGTCCTTGTCCGCCGTGCCGTAGATGGAGAAGGCATACTGCATGTCCGTGCTCTTGATGTAGTACTTCACGCCGTTCAGCAGGATATAGGTCGGGGTCATGACATTTGCCGAATCATAATAGATCTCGAAGGAATCGCCGGTGGCCGTACCCATGGTACCGCTCTCGTTCTGATCGGAGTACGCGTAAACCGACTTGGTGGAGGCATTGTAGTAAACCGCCACTGCCGCGTAGCTCTCGGCGGCCTCCTCGATGTCCGTCACGGAGCACTCCACGCCGTTCAAATAGCAGGTTGCGGCGCTTTCCTTGAAGGGGATGATGGAATGGAGGCTCTTGCCGGCCTTCAGCACATACGGGCCCTTCAGGTTGGACTCCAGGGTCTCCAGCATGTTCAGCTCGTTGTCGCTGGTCAGTGAGAAGCCCAGCAGCTCGCCGTAAATGGTGTTGCTGGCCTTGGTCTTGTTCTCATTGGCTGCGGTATTGGTCTTCAGGAGGTTATAGAAGAGATTGATGCAGTCCTGATAGCTCATGGCATCCGTCAGGCTGGTCTTCGCAATGTCCTCGGAGAGTCCGATGGCCTGGGCCTTGGTCACCCGGTTGGCCAGCTGGTTGCCGCTGAAGCTGTCGTTGGTGTAGCCCAGCAGCGCAAGACAGCCCTTCACCGCCTCACCGAAGCTCACCGTCTCATCCGGCTTGAACTTGCCGCCCAGGAAGGCCGTCATCCAGCCCTGCTCTGTCGCCACCCGGATATAGGAGGCATAGGCATCATCCTTCGCCACATCCGAGAACACAGCCACGTCATTGTAGGCGCTGACCGCACTGCGGTAGCTGGAGGCCATCACCAGCATCTTAGCAAATTCCTTTCGGGTGACGTAGTTGCTTTCCTTGTTCACGTCCACAGAATCTATAATGTTGGCGCTCTTCACGGTCTTCTTCCGCATCGCGAAGGAGCTGGAGGCCAGCGCCGTCATGGGGCAGACCATCGCCACACTGCTGACCCCCGTCAGGACCGCCAGTGCGCCTGTCATAAATCGTCTGTTCATTCTCTTCACCTCGTTGACTTGGGTTATCCCTGTCATGCATGACAGGAAAATGTCTTCTTTTCGACTTTCTTAACACGGCAAAGTTTAAACAGAGGCGCTGAAACGAAGCTGAAAAATGCAGCAATGGGGAAAAAGACACGAAATGTTCATAAACAGTCCACAAGACAAACAAAGAAGGCTTTGCTTTCGCAAAGCCTTTTATACGCTCTATATTCAATTGTTTCCAAATGGCATCTGCCATCCCGCATGATCGGTATGGAGCAGCGCCTCTGCCCGCTCGGACATGGGCTCGCCCAGATAGTCCCTGTACAGGGTCTGCACTGCCT
>CAVATZ010000013.1:0-39597 GCA_963591655.1 Clostridiales bacterium | reverse complement strand
AAGCAGTATTTACATTGCGGCGAACGAGGATGCGGCGATGTACGCATCACCGGAGGTGGCAGCAGCGAACAAGGCGCTGTTCATTACGAACCTCGCGGGCTTGCTCCGGCAGACGCGGGAGGGCGTCGTGGATCTGGCCTTATCAGAGGACGGGGAAACAGTGACGATTCTTTTTGACGGCGGTGGCACGAGGCGGGTGAACATCGCCTGCGATAGCTATCTTGCCATCGTGAAGGATGTGGCAGGAGCGATATAGGAGGGAAAGATGAGTGAAGTAACAAAGATCTGGTTTGACAAGAAGGACGTGGGGCACGCATTCGATGATGAGTATAGTGTGACGATCCACCACGACACAGCGGAGGCGATGGAAGAGACGGCGCAGTTTCTGAAGTATCGCGCGTTCTGGCGTCCGGCAGCAGAAGCACCGGAGAAGGATGACTTTTACCTCGTGACGGTAGCCGGGTGGTATATCGGCTGCAGAGAACCTTTTGTTGCCGTCGCAGAGTATGAGGATGGCGAGTGGAGCGAGGGTGAAGCGGTACTTGCCTGGGCACCGCTGCCGGAGCCGTATGAAGGAAAGAGGGAAGTATGCTGAAGGTCGGCGACTATATCGAATGCCACGACAAGGAAGAGATGCTCAACAGAACGCTGGAGCTTGGAAAAGCCGGAATTCAGACGGAATTTGTCTATGAGATGAACGGCGAGGAGGGGCTATGGCTTGTGATAACGGAGGCCGAGGATGGAACTGATTGATATGAGAGACCTTCCGGCGGAAGAGCTGGAGACAAGGATCATGAAAGACCTGGTGAAAGATGCACTTTACGCCATCAAATCTAACAGCGGCGCGCTGGTGCATGAATGCTATGGCAAGGTGAAGGCATATAGAACGCTTAACGTAATCGGCTACGACAATTGCAGGAAGCTGAACCATGCGCTTGTGAGTGGCTGGATGAATGCGGGACCTGAGCAGCGTAAGGCGTATGCCGAGACAGTGACAGAAGAAGACATTAGAGCAGGAAGAAACTGGAGGGACAGATGAGTGTGAAGGACTATATCGCAAACGGCTTCGCGGCCTGGCTTGTATTCCGCATCATGACAGACCGGGGCGCGCTGCTGGAGCTTGTGGTGATGCTACTCTTCTGGCCGCTTGTGGCGATGGCCGCGATCATGATCGGGCTTGCATGCTGGGCTGCAGGGGTCAGGGAATGGATAGTGAAGAGGTGGAAGAAGTAGGAAGGAGGATGCTATGGATGCGAACATGACATTGAGACAGCTGATGCTGCTGGTTGGAGAGATCACGGTGCACGATGCAGCGCAGATCATCGGGAAGAGCGTCACCTATATCTGGGTTGGAGCTCAGCAGGGGAAGCTGGACTTTGCGGAAGCGATCAAGGGCACGGGGCAGAAATACAGATACTCCATTAAGCCGGGACCGCTTGCGGCACGCCAAGGAATAAAGGTAAAGGAACTGTACGAAATGGTATGGGAGATGCGAAACGGAGACATCGGTGCGAGTGTTGTGCCGATCGGGAGAGCGAGGGAAGGATAATGATGAAAGTAACGATTGAATTCAGAAGACCCAGCAGACGGCTGATCTGGAAATTGAAGAAGCTGGACAGATGGATTGATAAGAATGTGCCGCCGATGCTGACACTTGCGGCAGGCTCCATGCTTGCGGGAGGCTTCATTGTGATGATGGGCGTCGTGGGATCCGTTGAATACGGAGATCCGATAACACATACCACCATCCGGCTGCTGATCGGCAGCGTTGTATCAATGGTGATCGGCGGTGTAATGCTGGGATGCTTGGGGAGTGATGAAGATGATGCTTGAAAAGATCGGAGAACCGGCCATGCTGGAGCAGCTGGCGGAGGAGGCTGCTGAGCTTTCGCATGCTGCATTGAAGCTTGCGCGGATCATAAGGGGAGAGAACCCGACACCGGTGACAGAGGTAGAAGCCTGGGAAAACGTCATTGAAGAGTTCACGGACGTTTCGATGTGCGCCTTTGAATTAGACGTCAATGCGAATATGGATATCTGGGATGCAAAAGCACAGAGATTCAGAGAAAGATGGGTGGAGAAAACGGATAGTTCGAAAGAAAGTTTCGGGGATCCGGACATAAAAAGACCCTGAGTGCTGGTCACGCTCAGGGCGGAAGGAAAACGTTAATGCATAAAACAATTAACACGCTCATTGTAGCATGAGTGGGAAGGAAAGGGAAGAACGCGGAGCGAGATGACCAAGGAAAAGATCCATGAAAAGCTCATCAGCTGGAGCTCGGACATAGAAGTTATGATGCTAGGGCGATTAGATGCAATGTGCAAAGATTCGCATGACAAGACGTTGGAGGAATTTCGGGACAAGCTAAGGAAGATCAACAGCGCCATGAAGCTGATGAGGGAACAGATAGAAACTGAAGGGATTACGAGATGACATATCAGGAATTTTTGAATTCAAAGATCGAGCTGGCGAAGGACACTGGATTCGAGGTGGACCCGAGCGAGATCAACGACGCCCTGAAACCGCACCAGCGAGATGCGGTAGTGTGGGCGCTGAGAGGGGGGCGCAGAGCACTATTTGAAAGCTTTGGATTGGGCAAGACGGTGCAGGAGTTGGAATATTGCCACCAGGTCACGAAACGAGAAGGCGGAAAGGCTTTGATTGTTTGTCCGCTGGGCGTAAAGCAGGAGTTTGCTGAAGACGCCGTGAAGCTGCTGCATTACGATCCGCCGGTTTATGTTCGAAACATGGCGGAGGCAAGGGCAGCAGAATCGGACATCGTGATCACGAATTATGAGCGCGTGCGAGATGGCGACATAGATCCGACATGGTTCAAAGCGACTTCATTGGACGAAGCATCGGTCCTGAGATCTTTCGGGAGCAAGACTTACCAGACGTTCCTGGATAAGTTTAAGGGAGTGCCATATAAGCTGGTAGCAACAGCAACACCGTCACCGAACAAATATAAAGAGCTCATTCATTATGCTGGGTACCTGGAAGTAATGGACACGGGGCAGGCACTGACAAGGTTTTTTAAGCGGGACAGCACTAAAGCCAACAACCTGACGCTGTACGAGGCACAAGAAGATGAGTTTTGGATGTGGATGTCAAGCTGGGCGCTGTTCGTCACTAAGCCTAGCGACATTAACCCGGAATATTCCGATGAAGGCTATGACCTGCCGGAGTTGGAAATCAACTGGCATAAGATACCGGTGGTATACGGAGAAAACACAGATAGAGACGGGCAATACGTTTTATTCCAGGAGGCAGCCGCCGGATTGAAGGAGGCCGCGAGTGAGAAGCGGAACAGTATCGAGAAGCGTGTTGCAAAGATGAAAGAGATTGTGGACGCGCACCCAGAGGACCACTTCGTTTTATGGCATGACCTGGAAAGAGAACGGCACGCCATAAAAGAAGCCATTCCGGAGGTAGTAGACATCTACGGCTCGCAGGATATGGACATCAGAGAAAAGCGACTGAATCAATTTAGAGATGGCGAATGCAGACTATTTGCGACAAAGAAGAGTTTGTCCGGATCCGGCTGCAACTTCCAGAAGCATTGTCACAGAGAAATATTCCTGGGCATCGATTATGAATTCAACGACTTTATACAGGCCATTCATAGATGTTACCGATTCCTGCAGGATCATAAGGTGGTAGTTGACATCATTTACATGGAGTCGGAGCAGGGGATCCGGGAAGCGCTGAAAAAGAAATGGCAGCAGCATGATCACATGGTCGCGAAGATGATCGAGATCGTAAAGAAGTATGGACTAGGCGAAAGCCGGAAGGAGTACAGAATGCAGAGAAAGATGGGCGTGGACAGGCTGGAGGTAAAGGGAGAACGTTTCACGGCGGTGAATTCAGACTGCGTGGAGGAATGCCGGAAGCTATCAGACAACTCTGTGCAGCTTATCCACACATCCATCCCGTTCGGAAATCATTATGAGTACAGCGCGAACTACAACGACTTCGGGCATAACGAGGATGACGAGAGGTTTTTTGAACAGATGGACTTCCTCACGCCGGAGCTGCTGCGGATCCTGGAGCCGGGGCGCGTGGCCGCTATTCACGTAAAGGACAGGGTGCTGTTCGGAAATGCCACCGGGACAGGAATGCCGACAATAGAGCCGTTTCACGCGGACTGTATCAATCACTTCATTAAACATGGATTTGTCTATTTCGGCATGATAACGGTGGTGACAGATGTGGTGAGAGAGAACAATCAGACGTACCGTCTGGGATGGACAGAGCAATGCAAAGATGGTTCAAAGATGGGCGTAGGGTGCCCGGAATACATCCTGCTTTTCCGAAAGCTGCCGAGTGATACAAGCAAGGCTTACGCAGATCATCCGGTGGAAAAGACGAAAGAGGAATACACCAGAGCGCAGTGGCAGATCGACGCGCACGCCTATTGGAGATCCAGCGGGGACAGGCTTGTAAAGAAAGAAGAGATTGCGGATTGCAGCGTGGATAACCTTCAGGCCATATACCGAAATTACAGCCGCGGCACAGTTTACAACTATGCGGAGCATGTAGAGCTTGCAAAGCAGCTGGACGACAGGAGAAAGCTCCCGGCGATCTTTATGGTAGTGGCACCTGGATCATGGACGGATGAAGTATGGGACGACATCAACCGGATGCGAACTCTCAACACAACACAGAGCCGCCGCAGGGCGACAATGCACGTCTGCCCACTGCAGCTAGACATTGTAGAAAGAATCATCAACCGATACAGCAACAAGGGTGATCTGGTGCTGGATCCGTTTGGCGGGTTGATGACAGTGCCAATGACGGCAGTGAAAATGGGCCGCAGGGGATACGGTATAGAGCTGAATACGGATTATTTCCGGGACGGCGTTGGATACCTGGACGCAGCGGAGCAAGAAGCGACATCGCCGACATTGTTTGACTTTATCGGAGAAGATAAAGGAGAACAGGGGCCGTGGGTGGAAACGAAAGGGGGAAAGGGAGATGAGACGGAACCAGAACAAATTAAATCGGTACGGTACAGCACTGGGAATATCGGTGATTGCGGGACAGACATTCCGGGAGAAGCCGAAGAAACATAGATTAAGCGCAGAAATGAGCAAACTTATGGAAAGGAATGGGCAAAATGGGAACGGCAAAAGCGGCAGCAGAACAGGTGAACATCACTGAAGACTACATGAATGGATACATGAAGGGAAAGATGGATGCGAAAGCAGACTCAGAAGAGATGATTGTAGAGCTGAAAGAAGAGATCCGGCAGCTTAAGAGAGAACGCGACGAGCTCCGCGAGAAGTACGACATTAATTACCTCCGGGCGGGGGACATTGTGGAGACTACGGATGGAAACCTTGCAGTACTGATCTCGGAGGACACAGACGGATCCTGGAACATGACTTATGCAGAAGGGAAGGGTGACAACATGACAAGCCGCTGCTTCCGAAAGACGGGCCAGCACTTAGATCTGGACGCCACGCCGTTCAACACGGTGCTGCAGTCCCTGCATTGGTCTGAGATTGACACGGATTGGTAAAACGAGGTGCTCAGAAGAATCGAACATGTCGGAATTGCCGACAGGCTAAACAAAAAAGGAGCCCGGGAGCGAGCACTACCCGGGCAATGAAAAAGTATGAATTTAAAAGGAGTATATCACGATGCGAAAGAATATGGAAGAACGTAGAAAGGCAGAAGCCGACAGCATGAAGAAGCTCGATGAGTGGGTTAAGAGCACGCTCGCCGGGGAGATCGACCCGCTGGAATATATCGAAGAGCGACTGATCAGTATGAGGGAGCTGGGCGAACGCTGGCGGGAGAGCAAAATCATCTATGACAGAATGGACGGCGTTGCCAGGGTATTCGTGGCAAGTGTGCCAAACGGAAACTACGACATGAGGGTATTTGTTGGAAGAGAGGTGCTCGATCGGTGGGGTATCACAGAAGAAAAGTTGAGAGAAGCGGCAATACAGAATCGGAGGAAAAAGAAGCTGATCGTAAGGCCGATCATTGAAATGATGAACGAGCCGGCGGAAATGATGGGGCTCGCTGGGATGGAGCCGACGGAGAACAACAGAAAGTGCGTTGCTGTGACATGCGAAAGATCGAACGGCGCGGCGCAGATCCTGAGACCGGAAGCGCGGGAAAAGGTACGGGAAATGCTTGGCGATGACTTCATTATCGTCCTTAGCTCCAGCGAAGAAGCGATCTGCATGGACGTGACGGAAATGACTAAGGAAGATATACGGGAGCTTATCTGGTCAGCGGATATGGAATGCGGAAAGGTTGCACTGGACCTTGAACCGTATGTATTCGATTCGAAGGGCATGCTTCGGAGGATGTGACAATGACCGGATGGATAACGTCGGAGGAGCTTGACCGCCTGGCAACGCAGATCGCGGAGGAAGGCAGGAAGCTGCTGGAGAATCTCGAAGTAGAGGAGAATCGGAGGAAGTGGCCTGAAGCCAAGGCGGAGGTAAGGCGGAAGCATGAACTAGAACAAAAGCCGGCGGAAAAGAAAATTGAACCAGAACAAAAGCCGGAGAAAAAGAAGGGAATAGCTCAAGGGGTGCCGATAATGCATTGGGAGATGAAAAGGTTCATGCGGTCATTGCACCAGGGCGACCGCATTCTCTACAGAATGGGAAAACCATGGGGGAAACCGGTAGAAGGGACTGTGATAAAGGCGTTTCGTCATGTCGCGCTGATAAAAGACGGTGGCGGGATACGGACGGTCATGAGCTTTGACATTCTGAAATGTGAGCTAAACTTTTATGATGATGGGTATTATGCACGCAAAAGAAGGAACAAAAGATGATAGAAGAAAATAAGACCATCACGATGCTGAGCATTGATAAACTTTATCCGCATCCGGATAACCCGAGAAGAGAAGTCGGGGACATATCGGAACTTGCGGACAGCATCCGGGCAAATGGCATTATGCAAAACCTCACGGTTATCCCGAAGACGGAGGATTTTCGAGTTCCGGACACGGCGGACTGGGAGGAGGCCTATACCGTGCTGATCGGCCACAGAAGATTGGCAGCGGCGAAACAGGCGGGAGTCTACAAGCTTCCCTGCGTCATCGTGGAAGGAATCCCCAGGGCGCAGCAGATCATGATCATGAACGGAGAGAACTCCCAGCGGCATGACCTCACAAAGTACGAAGAGGGCGCGAGCTACCAGCTGATGCTGGATCTTGGCGAGACCATAGACAGCATCGCGAAGGGCGTGGGATTCTCGACAGCGACAGTCCGGAGGCGCGTGGAAATCGCAAAGCATGACCGGGGCACGATGGAAAACTTGAGTTACCAGATCACAATGGAAGTGCAGGACGCCATGCGGAAGGTGAAGAACACGGAAGAGGCGGACAAGATCCTGAGAGAGGCAAAGTCTGCAGAGAATGCAGCTGTACGGCTTGATGAGTGCGCAAAGAAGGAAAAAGAGGCAGAGCTCGCGGAAAAGATCTGCACGGCGCTGAAAGAAAAGGGCTTCCGGGAAATGCCATACGATAAGTATTGGGCAAAAAGATGGACCGACATTGACACGGTGCAGAAGATCAGCATTGACGAAGATGCGGAAGATAAACTAAAGACGGTGCAGCTGCACCCGATGGAGATGTTCGTATATGATAGGCCGCAGTGGGGCACGGGCACCATCAAGATCATAAAGCCAAGGGAAAAGGAAAAGAAGTCAGAAGAAGAGAAAGAAGCGGAATCCAGGGCGAAAGAAGCAAGAGCCAACAAGAAAATGCTTTCGGGTATGAAAGATGAGATGGTGCAGGCGTTTAGAGGCTATGCCGGGCGCGTGACAGAGCGCTGGGCAAAGCCGCGCTGTAAGGAAAGCGATCTCATCGCAAGGATTTGGGAGGGCATACTCGAGTGCAACACAACGGTATCCGTGCGAAATGTTAAAGATGCGCTCCAGAAGAATACGGAGAGCTTGAAGGACTACACCGACGATGATGTGAAGGCCATGCCGATGCTGTACAGCATGCTGTTAAGCCTCACGAACTATGGATGGGCGGAGATTGCTGATTATAACGGATACTTCCTTAGAGGAGCCGCGGACAAATATAGAAAGATCTACGAGATCCTGCAGGAGCTCGATTTTGAGATGCCGGATCCGGAATGGTTGAAGCTGCTGGATGGAAGCCATGAAGCATTCCGGAAAAGGGAGGAGGAATAAAAGATGAAGGAAACAAAGGTAAGGTACGGCCAGTGCCGGTATTGCGGCGAAAGCCGAATTGTAGAGGGCGCTGATCCGGACGTTGAGCAAGATGACATTGACATGATGGCGACAGAAGAATGCAGTTGCGCGAAGGCGAAAGAAAAGAGAAATGAAGCGGATCAGATGCAGCAGGCCGAGTGGTATATCGAAGAACTGACGAAACAGCTGCTGCAGGAGGATAGACCGGAGGACGCAGAGAATCTGAAAGCGGCAATGAAGGCAGGTGCAAATGCGGTATGGAGACAGAGCGCCGACAGGATCGTGGTCAAGGTGAGAGGCAAGAGTGTAGAGATCAAGCGGTCAGCGGACAAGATCCGGTTCAAAACTAGCTGGTCCTGTAAGTCTGAAGTAGAGTTCTGAGAATAGAGAAGATAAATGTCATTTAATCATTTTAGCGATAATCAACGCAAAGTTCCGTGCAAGACGTGTGACAGGCATAAAGGCGACTGTCACGCGCATTGCGCGGATTATGCGCGTTATCTGAAAGAGAAGGAAGAATCGAGAGCCGCCAACGAGAAAGCACATCGGGGAGATATAGAAGCTGCCGGGGCAAGGCGGGACAACATCCAGGCACTGCAGACGAAGATGCTGGGGCGTAAGGGAGACCGGCGCGGAAGATGCTGGACGGGAGCACGGTGACGATGAACAGGGGATTTGAAGCGATCGGCGATCCGTTTTATCTGCACGCCGTATATATAGGAAATAAGTATAAAGAGATCCGGTTGGAGCATGTCTATGAGCTCCGGTGCATCTATGACGATAAGCTGGGCTATGTGGTGACCATCCTGGAGACGGGACGGAGCTACGCATACCCGGACAAAAGATGCGAGCCGAAGAAGCTGCGGAGAGACTGGCGGATCGTGAACGCAAAAGAAAAACCGCCCGGATAACGGGCGGCGAAGGTCATGCTTGAACGATGGAAGTAAGGGAATCTTGAAGGACCTGAGAGAAGTTGACGTTCATACGGGTGGCGGCGTCATTGAGCCATTCGGGAATAGTGAGCGTCTTTTTCACGGACTTCGTGCTGTGACGCTTGATGTATTCCAAGGTATCACAAGCGACGAAGTTCACGAATTCACCGGCGGATAAAGAAATCGAGCGCGGATCAGAAGGCTGAGGAAGGGGGTTACTTTCTGCTTGCAGATCATAGATGGTATAGGCCAGAACATCCTGCGCCATATAGATGGCATCCGCGAGATTATCCCCGCAAGTGTAGCAGCTGTCGAAATCGGGGAAGTTGACGGAATAAGAACCGTTATCCTCCTGGGTGAAAACGGCGGGATAAGTGTATTTGTTCATAATATATCTCCTTTCGATGATGCAGGGCTATTTGAGCCCTACATCCTTAGCAATTCGGTTATAGGTTCCGGTTGGGATCTCCTTTGAACGATGGCGCGGAATTCGAAAATATTTGTTTGTAGATGGACTGAACCATTTGTCATGCTCTCCGCCATGCTCAACGAATTCACAGCCGATGGACTTTAATTGCTCGATGAGTTCACTGACCTTCATAACGCCTCCTTTCGCCATGAATAATAACACGTATAAATACGTGCGTCAAGGGAAAGATGTATAAACACGTATTGACGCATGGAGACCGGAAAACCGGCGAAGGGCTGCAAGGCCTTTTCAAAAACTTGATTTAGCTATTAACTATAGAACATAGAAAGAGTGTTTGAATGTATCTCAAGAAGACGTGGAAGCTGAAAAACAGAATAGAGGTGAGAAAGTACCACACTGCGAGATATGGGGTTAAGGGTGAGAAGCGCCGTAAGAAGGCCAAGCCGACGAAAGAGGAGATGCAGAAGATCAATGAGCGGAATGCCATAAAGAAGCTGCTTCGTCTCATCAGGGCGAATTTCGAAACAGGGGATGCCTTCTTGACTCTCACCTTCGCTGAAGAGATGAGGACGAAGACATTGGAAGAGGCGAGATGGATTCATGATACATTCATTCGGAGAATGAGGGCGAAATACAAGAAACTGGAAATAGAGCTCAAGTGGATCTCAGTGGCGGAGTTCATGAACAAGTACATCCATTTTCACATCATCGTGAACAATGCGCCGGACTTCAACAGGATCGTCCAAGAGTGCTGGACCTGGGGGAAGGTGAATATCAGCCCGATGTGGAAAGACGGGAACTATGAGCAGCTGGCGGAGTACATGCTGAAGGAGACAAGCAAGACGGCAAAGATGACGGGCGTACCTTTTTCTCAGAGATACAGAAGAAGCAGAAACTTGACTGATCCTGAGAAGGAGGCAAAGGTCGAAGTGGCCAAGGCTTCGAGCTGGCGGGATGAGCCGACGGTGCCGAAGGAGTATGCAGAGCAGGGTTATACACTGGACAAGGAAAGCGTATATTCCGGAGTTGATGCCTGGGGCTATCCGTTCCAGGAATACGCCTTCGTTTCCTACGGAGCAAAAAAGAGAACAAGAAACGAACAGCCGGGAAAACGAGATCAAAAGGCCGGGCAGCTGGGCGCGGGAAGGAAAAGAGCGGCAGCAGAAGCGTGAAAGCGGGAGTGAAGCCGGGAACCGGGCGAAAGGCAGAGACGGATCCGAGGTCAAAAGCGGAATCAAAGGCAAAAACAAGAACGGCAGCAGAACACGGCGGGGAGGCTACGGAGTGACAGCAAAGGAATATTTGAGACAGATCGGGGCGATGGAAGCAAAGACAGATCTGAATCTGGACAGGGTAGCGTCTATCAGGGAGTCGATCCGCAGAGTGAAGGCCGTGCATTACGGCGAAACCAAAACGAGAGCGAAAGGCGTGGATCGTATGGCGGGTGAGCTTGGTGAACTTGAGGCGTTGGAGCAACGGACCGCCAGAGAGATCAAAGAACTCGAAAAAATGAAAACGGGGATAACCGAGCAGATCAAAAAGGTGAAAAGCCAGAAGTATATCAGACTGCTCTATTTGCGGTATGTGAAAGGCAAAAAGCTGGAGGAGGTCGCGGAAGAGATGGGCTATGCTCTGAGGCACATCAACCGGATGCATGGCGATGCGCTGAGAGAGTTCGCGAAGGTGAATAAAGAAATTTTAGAAAACTCTTGACATATGGGGCACCATATAATATAATTAAACCATCGAAAGGAGGTGAAGAGATGAGCAAGAAAAAGAAAAAGAGCCGAATCAAGCTTGGCGAGATCTGTGCGGTTATAACAGCGATGGCAGCGCTGATAACAGCAATCACAAGCTTGATTCAGACTCTGAAGTAAGGGGGCGGGGCGAAAGCCCCAAACCCTATAAATATTATAGCTCATCGAAAAAAGCATGAAAAGAACAAGTTCAAAAATGATGGCAGCAGCATGGGTGATATTCTTTGCGACAGGTCGAAGTATCGCGGGGAGTGTAGTGCTTGCATTGTCGGCCGCCTGCGTACTGATTAACACAGTACCGCGTATCTGGAGGAGGTGGAAAGAATGCCGGTAGGAAGTCCAAAGCCGCAGACGGTGGCGTCAAAGAAGTACCAGGAAAAGGCCGGGTGGATTTCGAAGTCGTACAAGCTGAAGCGGGAGACCGTGACGGCTTATGCTGCGGCTTGCGAGAAGGCGGGAGTCAGCGCATCCGGACAATTAACAAAGATGATGGAAGAGTTCATAAAAACGATGAATGGCATTTAATGTCATGCTGCGTTCGTGGTAACATGTAGACTAAGCGAAAGCGACCGGAAGATTGAGAAGCCGGAATAAAAATACTCAAGGCGGTTCGAGAGAGCCGCCATTCTCTCTATAGGCAAAGCGAAAGACAGAGATCGGATGAAAATCCGATCTCTGTTCGTTTTATGCGGAAAAGGGAGACGACAGCGGCGGCCGGCCTGGGGCGCGGGTCCTTCCCAGGGGGTAGGGGCCTTGCGGGGCGGCGATGGCGCGACGTTTTTGGCTATAAAATGAAAAATTTTCGGGTACTTCCTTCCTCAAAATTTCATTTTTGGGGCGGATGAGCGGAAAATGGATTTGCTTTTCATTATACCGCGCGAAAAAATTTTCAAAATCAATAGGCCGGAAGGATGGGAAAAGAGGAAATCGAGCTGAGTGCATGGGAAGGATGAAGCATGGACAGACTGATCACGCAGAAGGAGCTGGCGGAATGCCTGCGGATTACCCCGCGACAGATCCGAAATCTGAACGCGGACGGGGTGTTCCAGGGCTGCATACAGGGGCGCAAATACGACCTGCCGAAATGCATAGCAACATACATCGATTACAAGGTGGCGAGCGAAACAGGACGCACCAGAGAGGTCTCGAAAGAGAAGGTATCCGCAGAGCATGAAGAAGTCAAAAAGCAGATCTCCATCCTGAAGTTGAGAAAGCTGAGAAGAGAGCTGCATGAGGCTTCTGATGTGCAGGCATATCTTGCGGATATGCTGATTCATTTCAAGACGAAACTGGAATCTGTGCCCGGCAAGCTGGCGCTTTCCGTCGCCGGAGAGAAGGACACCAACAAGATCATGGATATGCTGGATCGGGGCATCGCTGACGCCCTGGAAGAGCTGTCAGAGTATGATCCTGACCGCATAGACGGCATGTCCGGCCAGAGCATAGACGATGATGAGGATGAGGAGGAAGATGAGCCAGAAGAGCAGGAGTAAGCAAAAAACAAAAAAGCTATTCCGGCGCGTGGTCTCTGAAACGCTGAAGCCTCACGAGAAGCTGACGGTCTCCCAATGGGCCGAGAAATACAGGCTGCTGGATCGAGGCAGCCGGTTCCCGGGCAAGTGGTCAAACGTAGTCACACCATACCTGATAGAAATCATGGATGCCATGAACGATCCGGACATAAGACAGATCTACTTCTGCAAATCTACACAGATAGGCGGCACCGAGGTGCTGATCAACATGCTTGGATACATCCTGATGATGGAACCGGCCACAACGATGGTGATTTACCCGTCAGATGACTTGGCGAAGACGGTGGCAAAGCTCCGACTTCGTCCGGCTTTCGACAGCATCCCGCGGATCCGTGCCATGTACCGGGAAAACGAGTCAAAGGAGATGGACATGAAGTTCAGCTCTGCAACATTGTTCCTGAGGGGCGCAGGATCGCCATCAAAGCTTGCATCTATCCCGGCGCGATATCTGTTTTTTGATGAGATAGACAAGATGCCGGGCGCGTCAAAGAAAGAGGCGTCGCCGTATTCGCTGGCCATTGAGAGAACCAAGACCTTCAAAGGCCAGGAAAAGATATACGCATGCTCCACGCCGACGATTCGAGAAAACTATATCTGGGATCTTCACGATAAGGCGGATGAGGTACGACACTATTTTGTTAAGTGCCCGCATTGCGGGACGGAGATAGAGCTGCTGTTTCAGAATATCCGCTTTCAGGAAGATAAGGAGCACAAGATGAGTCCTTATGAGAGGGCTTCAGATGCGCTGTATATCTGCCAGGAATGCGGATGCGGCATAGAGGACATAGATAAGCCGAAGATGCTGCGGGAGGGCCGCTGGAAGGCGGTGAAGAAGCGCGGCGTCGGGAAACCGAAGTCGGTGGGCTTCTGGATTAACTCTCTGTATTCGAACTTTCTGAAGTGGTCAGACATCGTAGAAGAGTTCTTAAAGAGTAAGGATGATCCCGAGAAGCTGCAGAATTTCACGAACTCATGGGAAGGGCTCCCGTGGGAGGATGAAAGAACACAGACCACCACATCCCTGGTATTGGATCGACAGACGGATGTTCCGGAGCTGATTGTTCCGGAGTGGGCGCAAATGCTCACCGGCGGTGTAGATGTGCAGGAAACCACCTTCTATTGGTCCATACGGGCATGGGGCAAGTCTATGACAAGCCAGGGCATTGCCCATGGGCAGGCACTTTCCTGGGCTGAGCTTGAGATGATCATGAATATGTTCTACGAAAAGCAAAGCGGGGACAAGTTGCAGGTATGTCTATGCTGCGTCGATTCCGGATACCAGCCGGATGCAACTTACGATTTTTGCATAAAAAATTCCGATTGGGCAATGCCGGTAAAGGGATCCTCGAATCCGATTAGCGGATTTTACAAGGTATCGAAGATCAACAAGGCGGGCAGCAGAGCCGACGGCATGAATCTGGTTATCTCTGACGGCGACAAATACAAGGACGCCATCGCCACCAGGATGCAGCGGGACAATGGCCCGGGCGCCTGGATGGTCTACCAGGGCTGCGACGAGCGATATGCCGAGCAGGTAACGGCAGAGCACAAGGTGACGGTTCGAACTGGCGGCAGAGTTTCGCAGAAGTGGGTACCGAAGAAGTCCCACATAGACAACCACTGGTTAGACTGCGCGGTCTATGAGTTCGTGGCTGCGGATATCATGGGCGTGCGGTTCCTGAATCTGCAGCAGGAGGGAAGCGCTCAGGCGGCAGCAGAACCGGAAGAAGAAAAGAAATCCCAAGAAGAGGGATGGATACAGAACAATGAGAACTGGCTGTAGGAGGGAACATGGACGAAGAGAAGGTGTTCAATTCACCGGCAGAAGAGCTGGAATATTTAAATACGGCTATCCAGAATGTCTATGCCGGCGGTCAGAGCTACAAGATCGGTACCAGGCAGATGGAGAGGGCAAACCTGTCCACGCTTCTGGCAAGAAAGAAGCAGCTAGATGCGGTGGTGAATTCAAACTCCGAATCGAGCAGTCTATTTCCAGATACTTACGTAGCGGTATTTGAGGGGAGGTAAGTCTTGAACATCATCGACAGTATGGTGGCGGTGCTGTCGCCAAAGGCGGCATACGAGCGCATGGCTTACCGGATGGCTTTGGCAGAGCAGCAGAAAGCGATGGGCTATGACGCCGCAAACTATGACCGGCTCAACCGGAACTGGTACGCGAGAAATGAGCCTGCAGAGTGGTCCGATCAGGCGGATCGGGACACTGTAAGGGCAAGAGCCAGAGACATGGAGCGGAATTCCGACTTCATGAACTCGATTGTGAGAGCATACCGGCGTAATGTCTACGGCGCTGGATACCGGCTTAGAGCCGTGACGGACAACAGCAACATTAACCAGGAGCTTGAAAAGCTGTGGCTTAGATGGTGCAAGAAACAGCATTGCGATGTATCCGGGACGCAGAGCTTTAAGGCTTTGATGCGGATGGCGGTGGAACGCAAGAAGGTGGATGGCGGCATTATCATTCTGAAATGCTACACGGATGATGATTTCATGCCGTTCAAGCTGCAACTCATCGAAGTGGACATGCTGGACGACATGGCGCAAGCGCCGAGATACGCGGGAAACCGAGTGTCAGGCGGCATTGAGCTGGATAGATACAACAAGCCGGTGGGCTACTTCCTGCGGCAGTATTCCATAGACGGTATGCCGACGGATGAGGTGAAGTGGTACGACGCAAAGGACGTGATTTTCTACTACACCAGACAGCGGCCCACGCAGGTTCGGGAGATGTCCGACATGGCACCGTCCATCCCACGTATCCGGGACGTGACAGAGTTCTTTAGAGCTTTGTCTGTGAAGGAAAGAATCATGGCATGCCTATCCGTGTTCATCACGAAGGAGTTGCCGGTATCGACGGGCCGCATCAATGGCGGCGGTGCGCATCCGGATAGAGAATACCAGGGAAAGACCCTGACGCCTGGCATGATCAACTATTTGAATCCGGGCGATAAGGTCAACACGGTACAGCCGAGCGGCCAGAGTGCAGACGCGGCACAGCATATCAAGCAGCAGCTGAAGATTCTGGGAGCCGGGCAGGGACTGAGCTACGAAGCTACATCCAGAGACATGTCGGAGAGTAACTATAGCTCTGCGAGACAGGGGGCCATTGAAGATGAGCTGACCTACGAGGAGGATGTGGAGCAGCTTATGGAGATCATGGACGAGATCTATGAGAGCTTCGTGATTTCAGCATGGCTGAAGGGATATATCCAGGCGGCGGACTTCTGGCCGAATAAGCAGAATTATTTCCGTCATGAGTGGAAGAAGCCGCCAAAAAAATGGATTGATCCAGTCAAGGAAACCAACGCAAACAAAATTGCGGTTTCGACAGGCCAGAAGACATATGCCGACATGGCTGCAGAGAATGGCCGAGATTGGCGGGAACAGATTGATGAGATTGCCGAGGTTCAGGAATATGCCAGGGCTAGAGGTGTATCTATAGGGGAGGTGAATACGAATGGCAATTAGGAACAAACCGGAGCTGGGCTGCTATCACCGGGAGCTGCCGGTGGAAATTCGGGCAGCAGAAGGAGAGGATGGCGTAATAGAGCTCAGTTTCTCTTCTGAAGCACCATATGAACGGATCTTTGGGCCGGAGATTCTGGACCATAACAAGAAGTCTGTAAGGCTGCAAAGGCTGAAGGACGTGGGGTGCGTGCTGTTTAACCATGATAGAGACAGGGTGATAGCGGGCATCAAGAAGGTATGGCTGGGAGACGACGGCAAATGCCACGCAAAGATTCGGTTCGACGAAGACGAGCCGTCTCAGATCATCAAAAAGAAGGTGGAATCCGGAACGCTAAAGGGTGTATCCGTGGGCTACCAGGTCTATGACTGGGAAGAAGTCGGGAAAAACGCGAAATCAACAGACGGAAAGTACAAGGGGCCGTGCTGGGTGGCAAGAGATTGGGAACCTTATGAGTTCTCTATCGTATCTGTCCCGGCAGATACCACAGTAGGCGTTGGCCGTTCGCTTGAAAACGGCAATAGACAAGGCAGGTCGCTGGATTGGTTCGTCCGGCAGTCTGATATAAACAAAGCAACTTTCAAACAGGAGGAAAGACCATGACAGAAAGAGAAATCCTTGAGCGGCAGCAGGCCATTCTTGACGCCGCAAGAAATGGAAACCGCGATCTGACTGCAGAAGAGCAGGCCGAGTATGACGACCTGCAGAGAAATCTGAACCAGATCCGGGAGGCGGCGCCGAACCAGGCAGCAGCTGGACAGGAAGGTGCAGCACCGCAGGAGGGCGACGCCATTCAGCGCGCCATTGCGGCAGAGAGACAGAGAACAGCGGATATCAATGAGCTGTGCAGAAGTTTCAACATTGACGGCGCTGAGTATATTCGCAGCGGAATGACCATGGACCAGGTCAGAGAGGCTGTGCTGAGAGATCTGAGAACAAATCACGGACCGGCTGCGGCAGGCATCAATGTCACGGAGACGGGTGAGGACAATTTCCGTCGGGATATGACCGATGCTATGTGCTTTAAGGCAGGCGTGAGCGTCGTGAATGCCAGCGCTGAGGCACAGAATATGCGCTCCATGAGCCTTCGCGACATGGCGATCAGCTGCTTGTGCAGAGAGGGCAGCAACGTGAACGAGCTGCTGCGGATGAATCCGGATGATCTGTACCAGACAATGTGCAGACAGTTCTATAACCCGTCTGCTGCATTCCCGGCGATCCTGGACAACTCGATTAAGAAGTCCATTGTGGATGTCTACAAGAAGGTACCCACCTCTTTCGAGAAGTGGACAAGCAAGGGCACTTTGTCCGACTTCAAAGAGACAAAGGACCATGAGTATCTGATTGGCGGTGCCGGTGAGTTCCTGAAGGTGCCGGAGAACGGAGAACTGAAGGGCGATAAGCCGTCTACAGAGCTGCTTCCGACAAGAAAGATTGAAACCTACGGCAGAGAGTTCACAATGACCAGACAGGCGTTCATTAACGACGATATCGGCTTCATGACCCGTGTGCCGGGGCTCTATGCTGCAGCTGCAAAGCGCACCATTGATAAGCAGTGCTATGAGGCTCTGTACAACAATGTGGTATTTGCGGACGGCGTGAAGGTGTTCGACACTAAGCACGGAAACGTCCTGAAGGTGGGAACAGCGCCCACCCAGGTGGCCATTCAGAACATGATTCTGATGATGCAGAAGCAGAAGGACCCGTTCGGAGATGCTATTTACATGACCCCGAAGTACATCATCGTACCGACCGGTTACGGCTTCGATCTGGATGTTATCCTGCATTCCGCGCAGGTGCCGGGATCCCCGAACAACGACAAGAACCCGTTGGCAACCAGAAGCTTTGAGGTGATCGAGACACCGGTGCTGAACAATTTGGCCGGTGAGGACGCAATTCCTTGGTTCATCGCTGCGGATGAGTATTCCGCAAAGACCATTCAGGTGGATTATCTGAACGGCCAGGAGACCCCGACTATCCGCAGAATGGAGACACCGGGCAAGCTGGGCTTTGTATGGGATATCTATCTTGACTGGGGCGTATCTGTGAGAGACTTCCGCGGTATCGTGATGAATCCGGGCGTGAAGATGTCCTGAAGGAGGTAAGAAATGACAACAGCATTCGTAAATCGCGGCGAAAGCCTTGATTATGTGAATACCGGTAGCAGCAAGATTGAGGCCGGTGACATTGTGAGCCTTACAAGCCGGATCGGCGTGGCGGGAAGCGACATTCCTGCTGGCGAGACCGGTGCAGTGGAGGTGATCGGTCTTTTCGATATGCCTGCAACAGCGACCGGCGCGGTAGCAGTAGGTACGGAACTCTATTTCGACGGTACCGGTATCACTGACACCAAGGGAGAAAAGGGCGTGGCTGCAGGCTATTGCGCAAAGGCATTCGCTGTCGGCGACGCGACCATTCGCGTGAAGCTTCTGGGATGAGCCGTTTAATCGCAAAGCGTGACATCATCCTGCGGGACAGAATGTATAGGGTGGGAGAAGTTCTCCCATCCGGCACAGGTCTCGAAGAAGCCTGGATAGAAGCGGGATCCGCTGCGGATCCGGTGGAATATCTGAAAGAGAAGGCTAAAGAGAAGCACGTAAAAGCAAAGCGTGCATCTCTGAAAGCCGGACTTGAAGGCGACAGGGTGGTTAATGCGGAAGAGCCGGTAAGCTTGGTGGGGCAGATTCCAAAGACAGAGAAACGGAGAACCGGGGATGAAAAGCTTTAAACAGATCCTTGCGGGGGATATCAGATCAACATTTCTAAACCTTGATGAGTTTGGGGAGATCCACACCATCAACGGGCGGTCTATGACCGTGATTGTGGATTCCAATGAAGTCGAGGAGCGGGGGAAGAAACAGTTCCTGCATCCGGTGATTGATGGAATCTATGAGGACAATATCTTGATCTATGTTTCCAGAAAAGAATTTGGAAAGCAGCCCGCCCACGGCCAGGAGCTGAAGTTAGACGGTAGGCAATACCGGGTAACGGACGCGCGGGACGAGGGCGGCGTATTCTCCATCACGCTTCGGAGGTACCAGACATGAGCACAATAAAGCTTTCCATCGATGAGGAGGAGTATAACCGAATCATCCGGGCTTTACGTTCTGTCGAGGGAAAGTCTGAGGAATCGATCTTCAAAAGCGCTGTAAACAATACAGCGAAATCTGCAAAGAAACAGCTGGAGAAGAAAACCAAGGCGATATACGGCGGTGAAGCGCCAAAGGGCGTATCTGAAAGAAGCGGTATGGAGAAGGGCAGGGTGAAGAACCCTACCGCAACCATCATTTTCAAGTCAACGCAGCCGGACATCAGAAAGCACATTGTGAAGTATTCCGGTCCGATACCGACAAAGACGGTATACCGGAACGGAAAGCGGGCGAGCTTCCCGATCTACGTGCAGCAGCTGAGAAATAAGTCATTACAGAAGGTAACGGGCGCGGGCTGGCAAGGCTTCATGATCAAGTGCAGCAACGGCCACATTGCTGTAGTATCCCACGTCAGCAAGGGAAGCACAGCCCTGAAGACGTGGATGGGATCTTCTGACGCCATTATGGTGCGGAATGACAAGGTATACGGCAGCATTAAAGAGAACTTCGAAAGCGAACTCTTGCAGAATTGCGAGAAAGCATTGGCGAAGGCGCTGGGATAGGAGACGGCTGAATGAGAGAAAACAAAGAATTTTCCTTACAGACGCCACTGGGGTGCCAGAGAGCATTGGCGAAAGAAATCGAACGGTTGACATCAGACATGCTCTTTCAAAATGCTGAAGAGCCGCATGATCTGGTAAAGCTAAAGGTATACGAACAGACCATCCCCATAAAGGATTCCACGGCAGAAACCGATGCGGGAGGAGATGAAGAGGACACCATAGAGTTTGACCAGGGCGATGTAGCGGACGGCGTGATCAAGTGCCCGTGGTGCACGGTGAAGATCGAGAAGGGATACCAGGAAGGCCCGGATCAGAAGCAATACGTCAAGGTGAACATAGTGTTCGGCATCTACAACAATAGTCTGGACAACAATGGACACTATGAAGCCTTGAACCTGATTGAGCGCCTGATGGTCCGTTTTGGAAAGGATCCGCTGCTTAATCATCAGTATGAGTGCACCGGCGCGTTTAACTGGGAACTGAACGAAGAGGATACATTCCCGTTTACATTCGCTCTTCTGTCCACAGAATTTAGGTTCCGGGGCGTTATGAAGAGAGAAAGCAGGTTTTTATGAGTGATACAAAGAAGACTGCTGCGGCAGCAGAAGCAGAAACCACAGAAGAGGCTGTGAAGGCAGTGGAGACTGCGGAAGCTGAGACGGCAGCAGAAGAACAAAGCATATACATCGGTCCGGGCTTCAAAGGCGTGGCCCATGGAACCATTTACCTGGGGGAGCTACCGACGCATTTGCAGGACGCTATCCAGGCGCTCCCGGCAATCGGCGAGCTTGTGGTGCCGATGAGTAAGCTTGTGGAAAGCAACAAGGCCCTGCGGGATCCTGAATCCGGCTTGGCTAAGATTTATAAGTATGTCGATGAAAAGAAGAATGGGAGGGCATAAGAATGTCTTACATGCACAGAATCAGTACGTCTGAGCTGGCCACTGCTTTAACAGTACCCATGACGTCTGACGCATCTCTGCGGGTTGTGGTAGGTACAGCACCTGTCAATCTGGCAGAGGACCCCACAGCAGCGGTAAATGTGCCGATTCTTGCGAACAGCTACAAAGAGGCTGTGTCGCAGCTTGGCTATTCCGATGACTATGACAGCTACAATCTCTGTGAGATGATGTACTACTCTTTCAAGGTGTATAGCGTAGCGCCGATTATCTTTATCAATGTGCTTGACCCGACAAAGCATAAGAAGAGCTATTCCAATGCGTCTGTTGCGGTCACAAAGAGCGCAGCGACGATTGAAGAGAGCGGCCTGATGCTGGATACCCTGGTTGTGAAGGCGTCCAGCAAGACACTCGCAAAGGATGCAGACTATGTAGCTGCGTTCAATGATGATGGCTATGTGGAAATCACATTGCTGGCATCCGGCGCAGGTGCAAGTGCCACTACACTGGATGTATCTGCCGATCAGCTGGATCCGTCCAAGGTGACGAAGAAGGATATCATTGGAGGTTACGATTCCGCAACCGGGAAGGATACTGGTATTGAGGCTATCCGCTCTGTATACCCGAAGCTAGGCATGGTGCCGGGCCTTCTGCTGGCACCGGGCTGGACCACTGACGCAGAAGTGGCAGCAGCACTGACAGCAAAGACAGAAGATCTGAATGGCCTTTTCACTTGCGAGGCTGTCATTGATATGGACACCACAACAGTGAAGAAGTACACAGATCTGAAGGCGGCAAAGGAGAGCATGGGTGTGCAGAACAAGCATGCAATCATGCTTTGGCCCAAGATCAAGTTCGGCAGCAAGATCTACAACTACTCCACCGTGTGGGCAACCATGACGGCGCAGTGTGATGGAGATCATGGCGACGTTCCGTACAAGTCCCCGTCCAACGAGACACTGTACGCGGCTGCAGCAGTGCTCGCAGACGGCACCGAGGTGCTGCTGGATATCCCGCAGGCGGAGGTGGTGAACAGCTACGGCATTGTTACCGCAATGAACGATAACGGCTGGAAGAGCTACGGCAACAATACATCTATCTATCCGTCCAGCACGGACCCGAAGGATAGATGGATTGCATGCCGCAGAATGATGAGCTGGTACCGGAACCACTTCATTCAGACCTTTAAGCAGAAGGTAGATGAGCCGGCATCCTATCGGCTCGTGGAGTCCGTTGTGGATTCCGAAAACATTTACCTGAACAGCCTGAAGGCGTCCGGCGCTATCGCGGGCGGCTCCATTGCCTTCAATGAGTCGGACAACCCGGTGACAGAGATCATGAACGGTCACATCAAGTTCACCACGAAGGTGGGATTCTGGCCGCCGGCTGAGTGGATCGAGGATGAGATTACCTTCGACCCGAATCTGGTTACAGCAGCATTAGGAGGTGAATAATCATGTCGATCGATATTAAGCAGATGCCCGAGGTGCTGAATGACTTTAACGTCTACGACACCGATACCAATGTGCTGATTGGTATTTCTGACTCCGTGACCCTTGCGGCCCTGCAGCTCATGACGGCAACAATCTCCGGTGCGGGGGTTGGCGGTGAGTACGCGGCACCGGTGGTGGGCCACTGGAGCAGTGTACAGCAGGAGATCCCCTTCAGATCTCTTTACAAGGATATTCTGAAGTACATGGACCACACCAAGGTGGCAAGCATGACCCTGAGAGGCCCGCTACAGGTAACGGACAAGGACACTGGCACCACAAGCATGGTGCAGGTTCGCTATTCTGTCCGCGGTAAGACCACCGAGGTAAACCCTGGCACTGCGAAGCCGGGCGAGTCTATGGGCGCGTCCATCAAGTTGGAGGTTCTGTATATGCTTCTGGAGGTGGATGGTACCAAGCTCATTGAGGCGGATAAGCTGAACAATGTCTTCAGTGTAAACGGATCTGACCTCATGGATGAAGTGCGGCGGATGTGCTAACCTGCATCTTTTTTAAAAACATGCAGGTTAAACCGGCGGGGCAATACCCGCCGGGCATATAGAAAGGTTGAGAGATGGCGGCAAGAACAGCAAAGGCAGCAGAGAAAGCGAAAGAGACGGCAGAAGAGAAGCTGCCGGGCATCGTGATCAAGCTGGAGGTACCCATCGAAGTTGAAGGCGAAACCATAGACAAGGTGGAGCTGGATGGGCTTTATGATATGACCCTTATGGACATGAGCGAGGTGGACCGGGAGTATACACGGCTCCGTGGCGAAAGAGTCACGGCAACCACTGGTGTAGACCGGCTGTATGCGGCACTGGTAGCCGCAAAGGCAAATCACAAGCCTTATGAATGGCTCATGGGACTAAAAGCGAGAGATTCCATTAGGCTGATGAATGCGGTATTCACTTTTTTCTACGTGCGGGTATAAAGCCCGGACTGAAGGAAGCGAAGAAGCTTGCGGCGCAGGCGGCAATCTTCTCCCATACATCACTTGAGTTTTTTTATAAAATGAGCATTCTGCAATTGCCCATCGAGGTGGAGATCATTGCAGAAGCCATGAAGGATCTGAGAGGAGGGAAATAATGGCGTCAAGGACAGAATATCAGCTTGCGATAAAGATCGCAGGCATGATTGATGGGTCTCTGAGCTCGTCCTGTAATCTCACAAAGAAACAGCTGAAGGACATTGCAAAGGCGGCAGCGGATGCCGGCAGCCAGACGGTGAGCTTCGGCAAAGCCCTGGACGGCATGAGCCCGGGCATCAATGCAATGTGGGGCGGCCTTACAAATGTGGTGAAGACCGGCACTGTGGCCCTTGCGGCAGCAGGAACTGCAGCGGTTGCTGCTGGGAAGGCAGCGATAAATGTCGGCTCTGAATTTGACAAGGCAATGTCTTCCTGGAAGGGCACGGCATCGGCAACGGACGCAGAGTACCAGGTGGCAAGAGAAGCTGCCATGAAGTGGGGAAGAGAAACCACCAAGACGGCCACAGAAGGCGCTAACGCGCTGGAATACATGGCACTGGCGGGATGGAACGTTACGGACTCTGTAGCGGCCTTGCCGCGCATTCTGAAGCTCTCTGAGGCCACAGATTTGGACCTCGCGAGAACCTCCGACCTGGTGACGGACTCTATGTCTGCGACCGGTGAGGTGATCGGCGAAAACGGCGACAATCTGGAGAGATTCCTAAACGTAGCCGTTAAGGCGAACAACAAATCGAACCAAACAGCCGAGATGCTGATGGAAGCCTGGATTCAGACCGGCGGAACCTTCAAGAATCTGAACGTGGATATCGAGGACTCTGCGACAGCACTGGGCGTATTGGCCAATAGAGGTATCAAAGGCTCCGAGGCCGGTACAGCATTAAATGCGGTCATGGTAAATCTGACATCGGGAACCGGACAGGCCGGGAAGATGATGGAGAAGCTGGGGCTTTCGGCGTTTGATCAGCAGGGAAAGTTCAAGGGCTTAAAGCAGACGCTTTCTGACATCAATGATGCGGTAAGTACCATGACGGAAGAAGAAAAGAGCGCGACGCTTGCAGCATTGGGTGGCAAGACCCATATCGATGCCATGAACGACCTGCTGAGTGGTTTAAACACCACTCTGGAGGACGGAACAAACGAATGGGATAACCTGAATGCGCAGCTGCGGGATGCAAGCGGTGCCCTGGACAATATGGCAGCCACAAAGATGGACAACCTTTGGGGAGACCAGCAGATACTCACATCAGCGCTGCAGGATACAGGTATTCGACTGAATGACGGATTGACCGCGCCGCTCCGGGAAGCTACCCAGGCGGCGACAGAGCTTGTCTATAAGGTGGGCGATGTGGCGAACAACCTGGAATATACCTATCCCACCATCAGGCGGGTACTGAAGGAAGGTGCAGAGAATGCTGAGGGATTTGCACAGCCGCTGATTTCACTGGGGAAGTTCGTTGTACAGAACCCGGAGGCGTTTGCGGGGATTGCGACAGGGCTTGCCAGCACAATCACCGTGCTGAAGGGCGCGGATACATTAAAAAATATTTCCGGCGGCGTCAAAAGCTTCGTGGCGGCTATGGGCGCGTCATCCGGCACAATGCTTTTGGGCGGCGCGGCGCTTCTGGCAGGTGGCACGGTGGCAGCGGCTACGGCAACGAGAATTGCCAACATGCGAAAGCAGACACGAAGCCTGAAAGAGCATTTCGGGGAAGTGCAGCTGTCACTGGAAGATCTGAGCGAAGCGGCGGAATCCATCATCGGGAAGCAGACCTTTGAGCGGTTCACGGCATCGATCACACAGATAGACAAGGTGAAGGAGCTGCGAGAAGATCTGAATGACACCGGCGAAACCATAGATAAGCTGGTGTGGAAGGTACAGGCGGGAATAGAACTGTCTGAAGCGGATCAGACAAGCCTGCAGACCTCCATAGATAGTCTGGTAAAGAATAGCCAGGAGTATATCAACGAAAAGCAGTATTCTCTAAATCTCTCTGTGAATGCTCTTTTCGGAGATGATTCTGCAGCCGGAGATGAAATCCTAAACGGCATGAGCAGCTTCTATGATGATCTGAATGAAGAGGTTGCGAGCCTGGGCAAGGAGCTGGGCGACGTGTATTCAGATGCCCTGGAGGATGGCGTTATTGACATCGATGAGGCTAACACCATCCAGAAGCTGAAGGACAAGTTGCAGAGCATCACAAGCGGCGTGGAAAATGCAAAATTCGAGGGAAAGCTGGCGGGTATCGCCGGGAAGTACAGCGGTGCGAATCTTGATTCTGAAAGCTTCCAGAACCTGCAGAGTGAGCTGAATGAGGCGGTAGCAGAACGGCAGCAGAGCATAGATGAAACAACATACTCACTGTTAGCTGATCTGGAATATCGGCGCACGCAGAGCGAAAGCGGCGCAATTCCGATGAGCAGCGAAAGCTACCTTTCGGAATATGACTACAAACAGCAGGTAGCGGAAATAAACGAAGCCGCAAACAAGCAAAGGACAGAAGACAGAAACAGAGCGGCGTCCTTTTCTCTAAATACCATTGAAGATACCTACGGAAGCGACTTGAAGAGCCTGCAGAGCCTGTTGCAGCAAAGGGGCGCACAGTCCATAAGTGACATCAAGAACGGAGGCACACCGGACAATGCTTTGTTCGGGAACACAAATAATCTGGACAAGGGGGCACAGCTTGCTATCAAAAAGCTTGTGGACGGAGCAAGGCCGCAGATTGAAGAACTCAAGAAGATGGCGGCAGAGCTTGATGAAGTGCCGGATGATGTGCAGGCAAGTCTGGATAAGTTCGAACTCATGGAGGCGGCTGCCGGTGATCAGACTTCCATTGTGTCTATCATGGCAAAATCCCTGGGCAGTGAAGAGGATAGACAAAACCTCATCATTGCGGCAAGGAATGCCGGTATAGAGATTCCGGACGCGGTAGCTGAAGGAATTCTAGAAAACGCCGGGAAGATCCAGTCGACGGTGGAGGGCGCTGTGAATCCAATGGACATCACAACGAAGGCCAACGTCCTTTTAAAGGACGGCACGATAACCGGACAGGACGGCGTGAAAGCGGCCGCACAGAACAGCTTCGGCAGTACGAACATAAGTACAGCCGTGAACCTGTCGCTGATCAGTGGTTCCATCAGCGGGTTAAGCAGCATTAAGCAAGATGCGCAGAATCAGCTGAACAGTAAGCTTGCACCGCAGTTCAGACTGAAGCAGTATGCAACCGGTGGCATAGTGGATTCGCCGACATTAGCGGAAATTGGTGAGGGCGGCGACACGGAGTATGTTATTCCGATGAATGGCTCTAAGCGGTCCGCAGATCTATGGCGGATGGCCGGGGAGCAGCTGAGTGCGGTGAATGGCTCCGTCAGTAGTTCGGAGAAGGTGGTATTTTCGCCGGTGATCAACGTGAGCGGCGGCGCATCGGAAAGCATGGTGCGGCGGGCCGTAAACGAGAGCTACCAGACATTCGAGAATGTCATGGCGGAATACGAGAAGAATAGACGGCGCACATCGATGTAGGAGGCGGTATGACCAAGTACACAACAATATCCGGGGACACCTGGGACAAGATCGCAAAGAAGGTATATGGCGATGACCATGCTTTCGAGGCGATCATGGAGCAGAATGCGGAATATATCGATGTGCTGATTTTCGGCGCGGGCATAGAACTGGATATTCCGGATGAGGCTTACACAGAATCGGCGGAAGTGAAGACCGATCAGGCGCTGTGGCGGGAGGCTATGAGCTAATGGATGGATCAGAGGCCTATACCGCAAGAGCAAGATATGCTCACGCGACAGCGCTCTATGAGGGCGCCGAATATGACCTATCGAATTATCTGGAGAGCCTGAGCTACACGGACAATGCATCTGGAACCCTGGACCAAATCACTTTGGTGCTAGATCTGGATGGAATGGACAGACATGGCGCCGGGGGATGGGAACCGGAAAAGGGGAAGGACCTGGACGTAACCATATACATGGAGAATTGGTATGTGAACGGCGTCCAGGAGAAGTACCACTGCGGGAACTTTGTGATCGATGACATCACGATATCCGGCGGCCCGTCAAGGATGACCCTAAAGGGAATCTCGCAACCGGCAAATTCAGACTTGAAGGAGCGGAAGCGGACAAAGACCTGGCAGAAGGTTACGCTCAAGCAGATCACGCAAGAAATCATGGATAAGTACGGCATGAGTAAGCTGTATTTCAACTGTGATGACGTCTTGATTGAATCTGTAGAGCAAAGCAATCAGACAGATCTGGATTTCCTGAAAGCACAGTGCGAGAAGTACGGGCTTTCCATCAAGTGCTACAAGGTGGGCTTCGTGATCTTTGATGAAACATGGTACGAAAGCGGCGGGACATTCGACTGTTTCGGATTGTATCCGAAATCGGCAGCAGCTGGAAGTAATGCGGGCTATGAAGACTGGCCGACACACGAGATACAGCCGAATTACTCATGGAATGCGACGCTGCAGGGCACCTATACAGGGGCGACATTAAAGTACACCAGCGGGAAGAAGGGTGACACCATAGAGACCACGGTGGGCACTGATGAAAGACTTCTGTACATCAACGAAAAGGCAGACTCTTTGGCGGAAGCTGAGAAAATAGCCAAATCGAAGGTGAATGAGGCTAACAAGAAGCAGATCACACTCACATTCAGCCCATCGCTATTTTCGCCGGGGCTTTTCGCAAGCTACTGCGTGGACATTGTGAATCTGCCAAGAGCGCGGTGCAACGGAAAATATTATGTGGAGAAAGTGGCTGTAAGCCTGAACGGATCGGGAGGACTTACAGAGACTGTCACCACAAGAAAGCTATGCACGAGGCTATAGAATGGATGTTTTCAGAATCGGGACGGTGAGCTCCGTGAATGCGGCGGCCGGGAGTGTAAGCGTTACATATCCGGACCGGGGAGACGGAGCCACCAGCGAGCTGCCTTGCTTAAACTTCAGCGGTGAATACAAGATGCCGAACAAGGGAGATACTGTTGTGGTGCTGCACGCACAGAACGGAAGCTCTGAGGGCGTCGTGCTGGGTACGGTGTGGAATGAGGCGAACAAGCCACCGGTATCATCCGGCTACCAGAAGGATCTTGGAGGCGGGGCAAAAGTCACACAGTCCGGTGGAAATGTGGAAATCTCAGCATCGGGAATCACACTGAACGGAGGCGGCAGCATAACAGTGGCGGAGATTATTTCAAAATTAAACGACCATGAAGCACGGATAGCGGCACTGGGAGGATAGGATGATAGGCAGATTTGGAAGCTTGCGATTCAATGTGTCATACCCCAAAATACTAACCTTCGATGATATGCAGCTCACAAGCGCAATGAAGACTGCAGAGCACGATGTACCAGGCTGGAAGGGGCGCATTGAGATAACCGGAGAAGAGATGGATGAGGTTACCTTGCATATTATTCTGATGGCTTCGGAGGGTGTGCGGCCACGATCCCAATACCGGAAAATCCGCTCCATGATGCGAAATAGACAAGCGCAATATCTCATCCTTGGAAACAAAGCGGTGATGGATCGACGCTGCATCATCGCGGAGATAAAGAGTGAGTGGAAGGATATTCTGAGTCGCGGCGAGGTATCCCGCATTGAGCTGGATGTGACATTCAAAGAGTACCAATAGGAGGCGGCATGGCGGAATATATCATTCGCTCTGATGAGCTATCGGGGACAGAAGATCTGTATAAGCAGCTAAATAACCTGCTGTCAACCAGGAAGGGAACCATCCCGATAAACAGAGATTTCGGGATTGACTGGAATGTGCTATCAAAGCCGTTGGATGAAGCGGAAAGCGACTTCGTTGTGGAACTAATGGAGCAGATCGAAGCGTACATTCCGGAGCTGAAGGCATCGGAGGTTGAATTTGCTGTGGATCCGGAAAACGGAAAGATCGTACCGACAATCACGATAGAGAGGAGTGAGGACAATGGCGGATAAAATAAAGTCCATCACGGAGTACCCGGAAATCTCATTCATAGATGACTACACGATAGATAAGCTGGAAGAAGAGATGATTGCGTGGTTCAAGGAGAAGCATGCAGAAGTGACCGGGAAGGATGTGACGCTGGGCAAGGCTGATGAGCGGCGGCTGATCCTGCAGGCTTGCGCCTATTATCTCTTCCAGGGCTACAAGTTCGCGGATCAGGCGGGCAAGATGGGAACGCTCAAGTATGCGACGGGGAAGTATCTGGAGAATCTGGGGGCATTGAAAAATATCTATCGCTTGCCGGCCAATGCCGCCACAACGACGATACGGTATAGCATCGTTTCAACAAGGACAGCGGCGACACCGATTCCGAAAGACTCCAGAGTGACGGCGGGTGATGGTATTTATTTTGCAACAACTGCATATACTGAAATCCCAAGCGGAGAGCTTTGCGTAGATGTGAAGGCGCAATGCTTAACAGCCGGAGCCGTGGGGAATGCCTACAGCGCGGGTGAGATCAATACCATGGTGGATATCATTGCTTATATTGATTCTGCAGAGAATATTACAAAGCCTGAAAACGGGCGGGATATTGAGACAGATGACGACTTAAGGGAACGGATTTTCCTTGCGCCGAAGGGGTTCACGACAGGCGGAACTGACGAAGCGTATGAGTATATGGTGCGGGCTTACGACACAAGCGTGGAGGATGTCAAAGTGACGTCACCAAGCCCGCGGATTGTGCAGATAATTGTTCTTCTGGCAAATGGCGTAATTCCCGGCGATGAATATATAGACGATTTAAAGGCCTATATCGAAGATCCGGAAAGAAAGATGCTGACGGACGAGATCATAATCAAGAAACCGGAGACGGTAGAGTACAACATAAGCTTCAAATATTACATCAACGCGACAGATAAAACCAAAGCTGAAACCATCCAGAAAGAGGTAGAAACAGCGGTTTCTGAGTACGAGCTATGGCAAAGAGCAAAGATTGGCAGAGATATCAATCCGGATGAGCTTGTGAAACGCGTGATTGCAGCGGGGGCAAAGCGGGTGATTCTGTCGTACCCGAAATACCAGAGCATAACAGAAAAGCAGGTGGCTGTGCCGAACGTTGTAAGCGTAACCTACGGAGGCCTTGAAGATGATTAAATATCAGGATGGCGAGCTGATTAACCTGCTGTCCGCGCCGATGGCGGAGGATACCGACATTATCGCCCTGTCCTACGCTATCAAAATGGGAGTGACGAAATTCATCATCTACGTAGCCAAGACCACAATGTTCGCCGACGTGGACAATCAGCCAGAAAGCATACTTGACTATATGGCTATCGAGCTCGGTGCGGTGTACTACGAGCAGACCATGGATATCACAACAAAGCGCGAGCTGATCAAGGGCGCGCTGAAGTGGTATATGACGGCGGGGACAAAAAAGGCCGTAGAGGAGCTGGCGGGAACGATCTTCGGAAAAGGAGATGTGACAGAGTGGTACGAATTTGAAGGCGAACCCGGCACTTTCAATATCACAACAGAAAGCCAGCTTACAGAAGAAAACTACGAGCGTTTTTTGAGGATCATCAAGGCGACAAAACCGAGCAGTGCCCACGTCAAAAGAATGGCATCGGAAAAAGGCGTGGAGATCGGCCTGTACATCGCGAATGCGATGTCGGAACGAGCGGAATCTGCCCTGAATGAAAATCGAACAGAAACCAGTGAGCTATATGTCAACCACAAGGCGCTGGTTGCAGCAATCGGAGAAATCTATGAGGACTGCATAGCGAATACGGCACGGACCATAGAAAGTGAAATCCGGTCAATGTGCTATGCGGGAACGACGATATCCAGCATGGTTTGTGAAGAGCTATATGAAGACTATTCGGCGAACACGGACATTGATGCGGCAGTATACACGGGGGAGGCACTTGCGAGCGCGATGACATCGGGATTGGAGGTCTAAATGGCATTATTTACAACGGGCGCTTTGACCAGGAAAGGGCAGGCGCTCATAGCAAAGAGTGAAGCAAACGGCACCGGAATCAAGATCACGAAGGCGATAACAGGATCCGGAACGCACAGCAGCATGAGCCCTGAAGCAATAGAACAGCTAACGGAGCTTACGACACCGGAGCAGACTTTCGCAATATCTGACCTCGCAACTGTGCCGGGAAACGAAGGTCAGGTAATCATTACTGTAGTCATCAGCAACAACGGGTTAAAGAAAATGTATTACCTGAATGAATTAGGTATCTATGCAGAAGATCCGGATGATGGCGAAATCCTATATTGCGTGGTGCTTTCTGAAAATAACACAATCTACATTCCGCCGGATAATGAGTCCGGAGGCGTATCCGCCATCACGGAGAGGATTTACCTGGAAGTCACGAACGCGAAAAAAACGACCGTTGAGATGGAGGGCGCAGTAGCGTCGGCAACAGATTTCCTTGCGCTTCGGAAGCTGGTGGAAGCGGCGACGGCGGGCTTGCAGGGTGGCAGTGTCGGTCAGATCTTGGGAAAAGGGAGCGAAGGAAGCTATGGCTACACCTGGATGGACAGGAACACGATTGCAAGGCCTATTGCGGAATTCCCGGATGAGGGACAGGCGGATGCTATCTACATAGATACGGATGCGTCGGAAATCTATGTATGGAAGTTGCTGACAAGCGGGGAATACGGATACTTCAAGCTGCCGTTAGGCGCTGAGGCATCTTCAACGCTGCAGAAGCAGATCACGGCAAATGCCAACAACATAACAAAACTGTTTGCCAGTGTAACGGCGCTGGAAACCCGATTCGATGAATTGGTTATAAATGTTCCGGTCTCTGGGTGGAAAGAGTCCACGAGTGACGGGGTGAACATTTACTCAAACGACATCGCGATAAATGGCATAACTGCCGACTTTGACGGAACGGTCTTTCCATACGTCATGTCAACGGAACCTTCTGCCGTGGTAAAGGAGATGGAATCTATCGGCATCTATTTTTCGAAAGGCATAACAGAATCGCAAGATGGAAAGCTGCACCTGACCTGTTACAAGAAATGCCCGAAGGTGGATTTCGGCATCCAGCTGCAGGGCATAAAGGAGGCAACATGATGAATGGCGTTGCATGTGTGATTGATGTTTTCAAAGGAGGCGTCAAGTGAGATTAAAGATGATGGGCGGTGGCGGCTCTGTTGACCATGACGGCTTGACGGCTACCGCGGAAGATGTACTGGAGGGGATCAGCTTCATCGGCAGTGGATCGGACGAGGAACAGACTGGAACTCTCCCAAACATGGAAAATATGCACGGTGCTCCCGGCCGTGCCTCTGATCCGACGGCACCGATCCATGCGGCCGTATCCGTCAAGGCGGAAATGGACAGCACGGGAAGAGAGAGAATCTTGCTTGCGCCGCCTGAGGGAAAATATCCGGGATCGGAAAGGTCTTTTGTTGGGTGCTACCCCGTGGACCTTGGCATAAACGCTGAAGGTATTGCGAATGGCCGAACAATGGCTGGAGTCACTGGAAGCTACGGGTCGGACAGCACAGTAGCCGCAAAAGACATTCGAAATGGAAAGGTTGCCTACGAAAAAAACGGCCGCATAGTCGGCGATGCTTCGGACTTTGGAAGCATTTCGCGTACCATCAGTGCAGGAGAGTCTTTTGCCATTTCGGAAGGCTTTTATGGAGAAGGCAAAGTAGCGGCCAAGGATCTGGCTTCACAGACGCCGGGAAACCTTGATGGTGCACGCATGGTATCAGGCCAAAATGGCTATGCTAACGGTAAAAAAGTATCGGGAAGCATGGCTGACCGTGGAGCACATCAGTGGGCTGGACGCGGCGGCCACGGCGATAGTGGGTTCGGTAGCGGCACAGAAAACGGGGTTGAATACTACGCTTTCAATAATGCCCCTGACGGCTGGTACCATAACCAAGGGGACAGGTGGAGCCCGGAGCTTCGACTTGAAAAGTCTGTCGTAAGATCGGCGTTGGGGGTTGATGCGTCAAAGATCCTGAAAAACCAGTGTATCGCGGATGTCTGGGGCTCAGCGCCGATAATTACAGATTACAACTGGCGAATGATTGACAACACTGGTTTTTTATACCCGAACACAAAGGATTGGGACTTTAACCACTTAGATACAGATCACGGAAACTGGTATATGTGCAATGTCCCCGCTTCCACAGGATGGGCAATCATTCGCGTGTCCTGCGGCAATACAGATGCTGCGGCTTCAAATGCGCAAAATGCGTGGTGCGTTATCGGCACAAACACATGGCGCATGGTGACGTTGCGGCCGTATGCGTCATCTGACACGGCTGATGGCTCGTACGATGCGCGCACGGTAAGGCTCATGTTCTATAGAACTTCAAACGGAGACCTCTATTATCACCCGCTACGCGGCTCGATATACGGCAAACTCACCACGTCCATTGTCGTACTTGGAGCTACGACAGTAAATCTTTCAAAGTGGTCGTAACAGGGAATGATTTTCGGGCAGCAGCCTAAAAATAAATAAACAAAAGAGGAGGAAACATGGCGGAATTTTTAAAAGGAACGCTGACAAGCAACGGCCTTGCACTGGTAGCGCAGGCACAGGCCGGAACTGCAACGATCACATTCACGAAGTTCGCGATCGGAAGCGGCGACTGGGGCGCAGATCCGTCCACAGCAACGCTGCAGGCGACAACGGCACTGAAGACTGAGAAGGCGACATTCGGTATATCGAAGTGCGAATATGTCAACCCGGCAACGTCGAAGCTCACACTCGTTGCATCGAACGAAAAGAACACGAGCGGCGGCTATTGTGTCACTGAGGTGGGCGTCTATGCATCAAACGGAAACAAGGAAATTTTGTATGCCATCTATGTAATGGCGCAGGGAAAAGGAGATTGGTTCCCGGCATACAACTCGTCTATGCCGTCAAGCCTGATCTACAACTGTCGCATCACGGTGGCGAATGCAGATTCTGTCACCATCAAGACGGATGCAGCAGGGCTTGCGCTGCAGTCAGACCTGGAGGCAGCAGAAGCAAGGATCACGGCTCTTGAGCAGGGGGCAGCCGGATGCGTAGGTATTCGGAAAAAGTGCACTGCTGACAATATCCCTCAGAGCGATACAACATGGGAACGCTTCGGAAAGACAGTCGGCATGACGGCGGTATATGCCCGGGGCGATGATGAGATCGATGATCCGATCATGAATATCTGGCCATACAATAAGCTGAGGCCCTGTGATCTGAACTTTGATGGTACGGTGGCGGCCTACAAGGGCGATCCGGACTTTACATGGGAGCCGGAAACCGGCTGCGTGATGCTGGAAGTGCCAAATGAAATGTATTTTTCGAGATGGTACGAGAAGGATGCAGACGGCCAGAACTGGGAATATAGAGTATTCTCTGACACCGGACGCTACCCGAATGCGATCTACATCAAGAACCTCATGAAGCGGTCAGACGGTACGACGGCAGACCACTTCTACTTCCCGACCTTCCTGGGCTTCTTAAACTCTGACGGAAACTATGTATCAAAGGCAGGGGTCATCCCGACATATAACCGAAGCTGCACGAATTTCCGTACGGATGTAAAGAAGAATGGCGACAACTGGCAGCTGATTGATAAGTGGGCATGGGATATCATCACAAACCTCATCATCATCTACTCTGCGAACGACAACGTCCGTACAACCTACGGCCGTGGACATGCAGACTGGTACTGCGCATATACGTCGCTCCTTGCAGAATCCAGCGTGAATACAATCACGATTCCGAACTCTGCGAGGTCGAATCTGTTCGTGGGAAATACAGTCTGCATCGGTGCATCAGGCGAATGGAATGCGGATGTAGCAAAAGACAGGACCATCACGGCGATAGAAACCTCCTCGAAGGCAGATAACGCCATCGACGTGACGCTGTCGGGAGCTGCATTTACAACCACAACAACATCAACACTGTGGAGATCTGCACCGCGAACCGGTGAAACCGTGAATATGGCAAATGCGAACGGCACAGCAGGCGCAAATGACGGAAAGCACGCTGTGAGAACTCTCTGGATTGAGGATTTCTACGCGACACTGCATACAGGCCTTGACGGCATGAATCTGAAGTTTAACGAGGAGGATATGTGTCTTGATGTGTACGTGTGCAACGATCCGTCGAAGTATGCGGATTCCTATACAGACTACACGAAAGTAGATGCAATGAAAATTGCGCTGAACGGATCCGCGACAGCCTACGAATATTCCGGATATATCAAGCAGGAAGGCTTTGATAAGAACTATCCGACACTGGAAGTGCCGATCTTGGTGGGCGCGGGCTCTGAAACATATCTCGCGGCATTTAGATGGGCTAACCGCAATGGGGCTCGTCCTTTCGCCGGCGGCTCGTTCAACAACGGCTCGCAGGATTCTGCCCGCTGTCTGCGCTGCGCCAACGGCTTCGGGAGCTCGAACTGGAACTACGGGTCCCGCCCTCTCAAAAGATAACTGTCTCTTTGAGGGGGAGACGGGGGATACCTCCCCCGCCAGAACCGGAGCAAGCGGCATATAAAAGCGTAACCAACTGATACAGGGACCTGGCAACGCGCAATGGGGCTCGTCCTTTCGCCGGCGGCACGTTCAACAACGGCTCGCAAGATTCTGCCCGCTATCTGAACTGCAACAACGGCTTCGGGAACTCGAACTGGAACTACGGGTCCCGCCCTCTCAAATAGCAGAGAAATCTGTATAGATGATAGGCGCGGCCACTTTCCTCGGCACTAGCCGAAAATGCGCCCGACGACAGCATGGCCTAGTAGGTTAAGTCTCGAACGATCATGAGGGCATATTTGAGAGATGATACTCTCTGGCAAAATGAAGCGAATTGGATATATTTTTGAAGAAATCTATGATGTCGAGAATTGCAAGCAAGCGATCATCGAAGCATCGGAAAACAAGCGGAAACGCCGGAACGTAAAGCGCATCTTAAAAAATGTAGATGAGTACGCTGAGAAGCTGAGCATCATGATAAAAGAAGAATCATGGGAATGCTCGCCATATACTATGCGATATATCAATGATGGTGTCCGCCAGAAACGGCGGAAAACTGCAAAGCCAAGATTCTGGCCGGATCAGTGCATTAATCATGCTTTTGATAGAGTGGTAGGGAAACTGCTGGCAAAGAAGCAATACTATTATTGTACCGGCTGCGTAAAGGGAAAGGGCATCAGGCTCTCAAAACGCGGGCTGGAGCTCTTCATCAAGCGGCACCCTGAGTGGGCAAAGTGGGTTGATAAGATGGACGTATACCACTGCTATGATTCCGTAGACCACGAAACACTGAAATCCATGCTTCGAAAGAAGATAAAGGATGAAGCAGTGTTGAGAGCGTACTACAAGATCATAGACAGCTATCCGCGGCTTGCAAAAGATCCGGAAGAAGCGGAACCGCAGAATCCGGAGGTGGGCATACCGATCGGTATTGATCCATCCAGATGGCTCATCAACATGTTTCTTAGCGTAATTGATCACGCCATAAAACGATTCCTGGGAAAACGGTATTTCATGACGCGATACGCTGATGATATCGTGATTGTAGGACCGGCAAAGCGGATGCTTCGAAAAGCGCATGCCATGATAGAGAAGCTGCTGCATGGCATAAAGCTTAGGCTGAAAAGCAACTGGCAAATCTTTAGGCTCCGAGAAAGAGCGATAGATTTTCTGGGCTTTAAATTCCATAAGGATCATGTAGAAATCCGAAAGACTGTTTTACTCCGTATCCTTCGAAAAATAAGGCGGATACAGAAGATGGGGAAGTTCGTCACGCCGCGCATGGCGATGGGACTGCTTTCTTACAAAGGATATCTCAAGCATTCCAACTCGCAGCACTTACGAGACAAATACATAAAAGGTAAAATCAGCTTTAAAAAGCTGGGAAAGGTGGTATCGGACAATGAAAGAGTTATTCAGCGAACAGCCTGCAGCAACGTGGCTTGAAGTTCTGAACGAAAAGACAGGAGCACCCTGCGTCGTGCATTTCACGGAGAATATCAAGGAAGTGGAAGCAGAAGACCAGGACGGCAAAGCGGCAAAGAGCTTCACGGCAGATTCCTACGAGGTGACGACAAGCTATAGAGAGGGGCTTCTGGAAGCAGTAGAAGCTGACCGCGATGTATGGCTTGCGGCGGCAAAGGCGGCAGAAGGCATTGAAGCAAAGAAAACCCTGGAAGAGCGGGTGGCGGATCTTGAGACCATGACAGAAGATATGGTGCAGAGCATTTTGAACATGTAAGGGAGGCACGGTATGAGCATTTGGAATAGCATGTTAAAGAAGATGTACGGAAAAGGAAAGGCCACAAAGGAAAGCCTGAAGAATGCGGTCATCAGGGGCTGGATCACTGCCGAGGAGTACGAAGACATTACCGGCGAAAAGTATGAGGCAGAGTGATGGGATGGAAAGAAGTGGAGGCCATGGCCTTCGAGTTGATCGATGCAAATAAGAAAATGTCCAGGACTATCGACAAGCTCTATAGCATCGTGCTGCAGCATGTCGCCGCCGAAGAGCTGGACAAAGAAATCTATGAGGACATGGAGAAGGCTGCGCGGGTCATGAAGGACTATTGAAGCGTTACAGGACCGCACGTAATGGAGAGACAAAGAAGGATCCATTACGCGCCCGGTCTTGGTAACGGAAAAACGACAGCAAAAACATGGCAAAACGGCAGCATTGACAAATGAGGGCAAGCGGGGGATGACATTAAAAGAGATTTGGGAGATGGCGGCGCAGTGGATCAACGGAAATCTAACGCTGACGGCACTGTTGCTGATTATCGGATCCGGTGCGGTGCAGATCGCGCCGGTGAAGATCTATCCGTGGCAATGGATCGGGAAGAAGCTCCGAGGCATTGCCGGGGTGGAAGATCTTGGGAAAGAGATCGGTAAGGTTCAGGATAGCGTCAGCGACCTAAAGACGGACATGGATAAGTTCAAAACGGAGATGCGGTCAGATGCAGATCTGAAGGGCGCGAAAGAGGCCAGGGTGAGGATACTGAGGTTCAGCGACGAACTTCTAAATAATGCCTGGCATAGTCAGGAGATGTTCGGGAATGTGCTGGACGATATCACAGCTTATAACGGCTACTGCCGAAATCATCCGGAGTTTGAAAACGAGCGGACGATCCAGGCGGAAACAAACATCAAAAAGGTTTACCAAAAGCTTATGGAGGAGCGGAAATTCTGAAGGGAGGCCCTTAAATGGATGCGGCATTGACCACCATCAACTATGACGGAGAACAGCCGACGGTGTCGGCAAGAGATTTGCATGAGGGGCTAGAAATCAAAACGGCGTTCAAGGACTGGTTTCCACGGATGTGTGAATATGGATTTGAGACCGGGAAAGACTTTCGCTCAAAAATGAGCGAAAGTACCGGTGGCAGACCTGCGACGGATTACGACATCTCTGTAGACATGGCAAAGCAGATCTGCATGATCCAACGATCGGAGAAGGGACGAATATACCGGCAGTATTTTCTGGACCTCGAAAAGGCCTGGAACACGCCGGAGCAGGTATTTGCCCGGGCGCTAAAGATGGCCGACAGAGAAATCAAAAAGCTGAAGACATGTAATGCGGCTCTACTGGAAGATGTGGAGCGGATGAGACCGAAAGAAGTCTTTGCGGATGCGGTCTCTGCGAGTCATACATCTATCCTGATTGGAGAGCTTGCGAAGATCTTGAAACAGAATGGTATCGAAATCGGACAGAAGAGAATGTTTGAATGGCTGCGGGCCAATGGATATCTGATTAAGAACGGATCAAGCAAAAACATGCCGACGCAGCGGTCCATGGAAATGAATCTGTTTGAAATCAAGGAAGGATCCTATATCAATGGCGACGGGGTAAACGTTACCACAAAAACCACGAAGGTGACCGGCAAGGGACAACAATATTTCATCAATAAGTTTTTAACAGCGGAAGGCTGAAAAAGGAGAAACAAGTATGCTTTTATCAGATAAGGTTTACAATGTTTTAAAATGGATCGCATTGATCGCGCTCCCTGCGGTGGGAACTCTCTATTTTGCCCTGGCAAATGTCTGGGGGCTTCCTTATGGGGAGCAGGTAGTGGGCACCGTGACGGCGATTGACACATTCCTGGGTGCACTGCTGGGCATCAGCACTGCTGCCTACAAGGCGGATAAATGACGGCGCGGGAATGGCTTGACCTAGCGGGCTTTGTTGCGATAATCGCGACAAACACACTGGCTGTGAGCGGCTGGGTAAGAGAATGGCAAGAAGAAAGGGAGAGGCGGCGGAATGACAGCAAACGAAGTCATAGCGA
>CAVATZ010000012.1:0-39753 GCA_963591655.1 Clostridiales bacterium | reverse complement strand
TTTTCCATATCGGTCTCGCCACACCCTGCTCCTCGCTGCTGCAGCTTTTGCTTTGCCTGTCCTTCTTCCTCTGGCTGCGGAGGAAAAAGAGCCTTTTGTAAACTCTCTAGAATACAGCCCTTGTGCTTGTGCATCCTGTAAATCTGTGCTATAGTGGAGCGCAAACGAAGTCGGAAATAAGGAGTGAAGCGGCTTCGTTAGCGCCAGGGCCGGAAACGGCTGACGAGGTGGGCAGTCATCGAAAGATTCGGCGGATGCTGTCCCGGAGTAGTGAATCGACAGAGAAAAAGAAAAAAAACGGAATCAAAACCGTAACAGAGCTTTTCTCATCACCGGAAACAGAGTATGGGCATGGAAGAGGGATCGTAGGGTCCTTTCTTTGCTGTGTGCACAGCTCATTTTTGAAGGTGAGAGAGGAGTTCTTTTTATGTGCGGAATTGTAGGATTTGTAGGTAAGGCGCAGGCCGCGCCGATTCTTCTGGATGGTCTTTCTAAGCTGGAGTACCGGGGCTATGACTCGGCAGGCATTGCGGTGCGGAACGGCAGCGAGGCCATCCAGGTGGTGAAGGCCATGGGGCGGCTGAAAAATCTGTCGGAGAAGACAGAGGGCGGCAATGCGGTTCAGGGATGCTGCGGCATCGGGCATACCCGTTGGGCAACCCATGGAGAGCCCTCAGAGAACAATGCCCATCCCCATGTGGCCATGGGCGGTGCTGTGGTGGCGGTGCACAACGGCATCATCGAAAACTATCAGGAGCTGAAGGAAAAGCTCGGACGCCGCGGCTATCAGTTCTATTCCCAGACCGACACGGAAATCGCCGTGAATCTCATTGACTATTATTATAAGAAGACAGAGAAGAATCCCGTGGAGGCTCTGTCCCGGGCCATGATGCGGATTCGCGGCTCCTACGCGCTGGCGGTGCTGTTCATGGATTTCCCGGAGACCATTTACGCGGCCCGGAAGGACAGCCCGATGATTCTCGGTGTTTCCGGAACGGACAGCTATCTGGCTTCGGATGTTCCGGCCATTCTGAAGTATACCCGGCAGGTTTACTACATCGGCAATCTCGAGATTGCGAAGCTCACCGGCGGCAATGTGGAATTCTTCAACATCGACCAGGAGCCCATTGAGAAGGAGCTGGTGGAGATTCAGATGGATGCTGAGGCGGCAGAAAAGGGCGGCTATGAGCACTTCATGATGAAGGAGATCCATGAGCAGCCGAAGGCCGTGAGAGATACGCTGCATTCCGTTTTGAAGGAAGAAAGCATTGACCTCGGCGCGGTGGGGTTGGACGAGGAAACCCTGCGGAGCATCTCACAGATCTATGTGGTGGCCTGCGGCAGCGCTTATCACGTGGGCATGGTCATGCAGTATGTGCTGGAGGGGCTGGCCCGGATCCCGGTGCGGGTGGAGCTGGCATCGGAGTTCCGCTATCGGAATCCCATTCTGGATTCGTCAGGGCTTGTGGTCATCGTCAGCCAGTCCGGTGAGACGGCGGATTCCCTGGCTGCCCTTCGGGAGGCAAAGCAGCGCGGCTTGAAGACCCTCGGCATCGTGAATGTGGTGGGCTCCTCCATCGCCCGGGAAGCGGATCATGTCTTCTATACCCTGGCAGGCCCGGAGATCGCGGTGGCCACCACCAAGGCCTACAGCACACAGCTCATTGCCGGTTATGCCCTGGCACTGGAGCTTGGCCGGGTGCGGAACACCGTCACGGCGCAGAAGTATCGTGAGCTGATTCGTGAGCTGGAGAGCATTCCGGAGAAAATCGAGTCCATACTTAAGGATAAGGAGAGAATCCAGTGGTTCGCCGCAAAGCATGCCAATGCCCAGGATGTGTTCTTCATCGGAAGAGGCATTGACTATGCCATCGGTCTGGAGGGCTCCCTTAAGCTGAAGGAGATCAGCTACATTCATTCCGAGGCCTATGCGGCCGGTGAGCTGAAGCACGGCACCATCAGCCTGATTGAAAAGGGCACTTTGGTGGTGGGTATCTTGACCCAGCCGGAGCTTTTTGAGAAGACTGTTTCCAACATGGTGGAGGTGAAGAGCCGGGGTGGCTTCCTGATGGCACTGACCAGCAGCGGCAACTATAATATAGAAGATACTGCGAATTTCACGGTTTATGTGCCCGGCACGGATCCTTACTTTGCCACCAGTCTGGCGGTGATTCCGCTGCAGCTTCTGGCCTATTATGTCAGCGTGGCCAAGGGGCTCGACGTGGACAAGCCCCGAAATCTTGCAAAGTCGGTAACGGTTGAGTAAAGCACTATAGGCGTCGAATAATAGCGTGTATTGCTTGAACATATGAAATTGTACTGAAATTTGTACAAAATGGCGCCCTTCGGGGCGCTTTTTTTATAAGGATTTGTGGGAAATGTATAAGAAAAATGTTCGTTAAAAGAATATCATCCCTTTATTTTGTGTAAAGAATTCGCTATAATACGGTGTAGTCTATTGATAAACAGGAGGTATACAAAATGGGGGTATCCACTTTCAAGGGTGGCGTCCATCCCTATGACGGCAAAGAGCTGGCGAAGGATCAGGCGATCGTCGAGCTGAAGCCGCAGGGACTTATGGTATATCCGCTGTCTCAGCACATCGGTGCACCTGCAAAGCCCATCGTGGCGAAGGGTGACCATGTTCTGGTAGGTCAGAAGATCGCAGAGGCAGGGGGCTTTATTTCTGCACCCGTTCTTTCTGCCGTTTCCGGTACCGTTAAGGGAATCGAGAAGCGTCTGACAGCCGGCGGAGCAATTATGGATGCCATTGTTGTAGAGAATGATCAGCAGTATGATGCAATCCCGGGATTTGGGGAGCCGAGAGACTATACGAAGCTCACAAGGGATGAGATTGTCAACATCGTGAAGGAGGCAGGAATCGTCGGACTCGGCGGTGCGGGCTTCCCCACCAATGTGAAGCTTATGCCGAAAAACATCGACAAGATTGATCATTTCCTAGTGAACGGCGCGGAATGCGAGCCGTATCTCACATCTGATTACAGAGACATGATGGAGACACCGGATGAAATCATCGGGGGTCTCAAGGTCGTGCTGTCTATTTTCCCGAATGCCAAGGGCATCATCTGCATTGAGGACAACAAGCCGGAGGCCATCCAGAAGCTCACAGAGATGTGCAAGAATGAAGAGCGTATTTCTGTGGCTGCACTGAAGACCAAGTATCCGCAGGGCGGTGAGCGTCAGCTGATCTATGCCGTGACCGGCAGAAAGATCAACTCCTCCATGCTGCCGGCAGACGCCGGTGTCGTGGTGGACAATGCAGATACGCTGGTGGCCATCTACGAGGCTGTCTGCCTGCAGAAGCCGCTGGTCAGAAAGATTCTGACAGTGACCGGCGATGCGGTGGTGAAGCCGGGAAATTTCAAGGTTCCTCTCGGAACAAATTACCAGGAGATCGTGGCTGCCGCAGGCGGCTTCAAGGCAGATCCGGAGAAGATCATTTCCGGCGGTCCCATGATGGGCATTCCCATGTTCAAGCTGGACGTACCGCTGGTGAAGAATTCCAGCTCTATTCTGGCATTCCTGCATGATCCGGTATCCGCACAGCCCACAACAGCCTGCATCAACTGCGGCCGCTGTGTCAGCGCCTGCCCGGAGAATCTGATTCCCACCATGCTGATGAAGGCTGCGCTGCATAAAAATACGGCTGACTTTGCCCGTCTTCAGGGTATGGAGTGTATTGAGTGCGGCTGCTGTGCCTATGCATGTCCTGCAAAGCGTCCTCTGACCCAGGGCTTCAAGATGATGAAGCGTCTTGTGGGAGCGGAGAGACGTGCCGCTGCCGCCAAGGCAAAGGCCCAGGAGGAAGCAAAGAAGAATGAGGAGGTAAAGAAATGAGTAAAATGCTGAATCTCTCTGCCAATCCTCATGTTCGCGACGACATTACCACATCCGCTATCATGAGAGATGTGGTGATTGCCATGATTCCGACAGCCCTGTACGGTATCGCACAGTGGGGCTTCAATGCCGCTCTGGTGGTGATCCTGACCACGCTGGCTGCTGTTCTGGCAGAATTTGTTTATGAGAAGCTGATGAAGCTGCCCATCACCATCGGTGATTTCTCGGCAGCGGTTACCGGCTTGATTCTGGCACTGAACTGTCCCCCGGACATTCCGGCATGGATTCCGGTGCTGGGCGCTTTCTTCGCCATCATCGTGGTGAAGCAGCTGTACGGCGGTCTGGGCTGCAACTTCATGAACCCGGCGCTGGCAGCACGCTGCTTCCTGCTGATTTCCTTTGCCGGCAAGATGACCAGCTTTACCGGTGTGGGCGTGGATGCAACCTCCTCCGCAACACCGCTGGCGCTGATGAAGACAGCCGGTGAGACACAGGATCTCGCAGCCATGTTCCTGGGCAGAATTCCGGGTACCATCGGTGAGGTTTCCAAGCTGTGCCTTCTCATCGGTGCGCTGTATCTGATTGTCCGGAAGGTGATTTCTCCGAAGATTCCGCTGATCTACATCGCGACAGTGGCTGTATTCACCCTGATTTTCGGCGGCAGAGGCTTCGACCTCTACTATGTTGCCTGCGAAATCTGCGGCGGCGGTCTGATTTTCGGTGCCTTCTTCATGGCAACGGACTATGTAACTTCTCCGATCACACCCAACGGACAGATCGTGTTCGCAATTGTGCTCGGACTTCTGACCGGAATTTTCAGACTGTTCGGCGGCTCGGCTGAGGGCGTTTCCTATGCCATCATCCTCACCAATATTCTGGTGCCGACCATCAACAAGCTGACCATTCCCAAAGCATTCGGAAGGGAGGGCGAGAAGAAATGAAGCAGGATTCTTTCGTAAAGGACGCCCTGGTGCTGACCGGCATCACACTGATTTCCGGTCTCCTTCTGGGCGGTGTCTACGGACTGACCAAGGACACCATTGAAGCCGCAAACAACGCATCCACCATCGCTTCCTATCAGGAGGTTATGGCGGCAAGCGAATATGATGACGAGACCTATGCCGCTACGCTGGAGCAGGCCAATGCTGACGGCACCATCGGTGCGGACAACGGCGGCGCAAAGCTGATCTCCATTGTGGCAGCAAAGGACGAGAGCGGCGCAGAGATCGGCTACATCGTCAAGGGCTCCTGCGCAGGCTACGGCGGCGACGTTGTGGTTGTTGTGGGCGTGAACCCGGATCTGACGGTATCCGGCATTTCCTTCCCGGAGACACTGCCGGAGACCGCAGGTCTCGGACAGAAGGCCACAGAGCCGGCGTTCTACGAGCAGTTTGCCGGCAAGGGCATGCACCTTTCTGTTGTGAAGACCGGTGCAGCCGGAGAGGATGAGATCGACGCCATTTCCGGTGCCACCATCACCTCCACAGCGGTGACCAACACCGTCAATGCAGCAACAGACTTCGTTTCGCAGTACGTTGAAAATAAGTGAGGAGGCCGAGATAAATGAATAAATATACGGAAAGAATTTATAACGGCATCATCAAGGAAAACCCCACCTTCATCATCATGCTGGGTATGTGTCCGACACTGGCGACCACCACAAGTGCGATCAACGGTCTGGGCATGGGTCTTTCCACCACTGCCGTTCTGATGTTCTCGAACATGCTGATCTCTGCACTGCGCCGGGTGATTCCGGAGCGTATGAGACTGCCGGGCGAGATCGTTGTCGTTGCATCACTGGTAACCATCGTGCAGCTGCTGATCCAGGCCTATGTGCCGGCACTGTATTCTGCACTGGGCATCTACATTCCGCTGATCGTGGTAAACTGTATCATCCTGGGTCGTGCGGAGTCCTATGCGCTGTTCAATACACCGGTGCTGTCCTTCTGTGACGGTCTCGGCATGGGCCTTGGCTTCTCCATGGCACTGACCATCATCGGCGCAGTGCGTGAGCTCCTCGGCGCCGGCTCCATCTTCGGCTTCCGTCTGATTCCGGAGGCCTACAACATTAGCATATTCGTGCTCGCACCGGGCGCTTTCCTGGTACTCGCCATGCTGACAGCCATTCAGAACAAGCTGAAGCTGCCTTCTGCAACCAACGGCGATGCACCGCAGGATTTCGTCTGCAGCGGCAACTGCATGGGCTGCTTCTCAGATTGTCAGACAGAAGAGAAAAAAGCTCCTGAGAAGAAGGAGGCCTGAGCATGCTGAATTTATTATTGATTGCCATTAAGTATTCACTCGTGAGCAACGTTGTGCTGTCCCAGTTCCTGGGTATCTGCCCCTTCCTCGGCGTTTCGAAGAAAACAGAGTCCAGTAAGGGTATGGGTGCAGCCGTTATCTTTGTCATTGCCATCGCCTCTGTGGTGACCCACGCTATTTATGTGGTTTTCCTCAAGACGACGAGCCCGCTGTGCACCGCCCTCGGCCTGAAGGATGGTCTGGAATTCCTGAATACCATCGTGTTCATTCTGGTCATTGCGGCACTGGTGCAGTTTGTAGAGATGTTCATGAAGAAGAGCATGCCGGCTCTCTATGAGTCCCTGGGTGTGTATCTGCCCCTCATCACCACAAACTGTGCTGTGCTGGGTGTTGCGCTGAACAATGTAACCTACGGCTATAATTTCGTAGAGTGTCTGGTTTACGGCCTCGGCATTTCCTGCGGTTTCGCGCTTGCACTGATCCTGATGTCCACCATCCGTGAGAACATCATCGAGGGCAACGATCACATTCCTCATTCATTCCAGGGATCCCCGATCGTCCTGATCACAGCAAGCCTCATGGCCATTGCATTTTTCGGATTCAGCGGCTTGATCTAAGGAGGTAAGCGATGATTGCTACAATCGTTATTGTCGCTGCCGTCATGGTCGGCGCGACTGGATTGATCCTCGGCCTCTTCCTCGGTGTGGCTTCCGAGAAGTTCAAGGTTGAGGTAGATGAAAAGGAGGCGCAGGTTCGTGCCGCGCTTCCCGGAAACAACTGCGGTGCCTGCGGCTTCCCCGGATGTGACGGCTGTGCCAAGGCCATCGCCCAGGGTGAGGCACCGGTGAACCAGTGTCCCGTAGGCGGTGCTGCAGCGGCAGAGAAGATCGCTTCCATCATGGGTGCGGCCAATGTCGGCGCTTCCGAGAAGAAGGTGGCCTTCGTCAGATGTCAGGGCTCCTGCGACAAGGCAAAGCAGACCTACAGCTATACCGGTATTGCGGATTGTACAGAGCTTTCTGTGGTGCCCAACGGCTCCGAGAAGGAATGTCCGTATTCCTGCTGCGGCTACGGTACCTGCGTGAAGGCATGTAAGTTTGATGCCATCCATATCGTGAACGGCGTGGCCGTTGTGGATAAGGAGAAGTGTGCGGGCTGCGGTGCCTGCAGCAAGGCCTGCCCGAAGCATATCATTGATATGGTTCCGGCAAAGAAGAAGCATATCGTGGCCTGCCAGAACCATCTGAAGGGCAAGCAGGTGAAGGATGCCTGTGCCACAGGCTGTATCGCCTGCGGTATGTGTGAGCGTACCTGCAAGCTCGACGGTATTCATATCGTGGATAACCTGGCGGTGATGAACGAGAACTGTAAGGACTGCGGCCTCTGTGCCCAGAAGTGCCCGACCGGTGCCATCACCGGAAAGCGTCCGGTGAAGCCGGCGGCACCGAAGCCGGCAGCTCCCGCAGCGCCGAAGGCACCGGCTGAAGCAGCTGTGCCGAAGGCAGCCGAGACGGCAGCACCGAAGACCGAAGCCGCTGCGGAAAAACCGACGGCAGAGGCAAAGACAGAAGAAAAGGAAGCTTGAATTTCCTTGCTTACTGTATACAAAAAATAAATATCCTTTTCGGAATTTAAAGAAGAAGGCTATAGCATTTTCGCTGTGGCCTTCTTTTTTTCTTACTTATTTTTTGAATTCAAACAGCTTTTGTGTCTACTATCTAAAAGGTTAGCATGGGCTAATCAGCCGTTTATTGTGCGTTTTGGTTCAAAGTTGTCTGTTTTTTGCCTGAAAAATTTTTAGGTACTCTGCAGCGGATTGATGAGATGGAACAGAGAAGCTTTGTTGAAACTGCACGAAAGCTGAGTTGACAAAAAGATAACAATGCGCTAGATTCGAGTTGTTACCTAAAAAATTGTAAGACAGACTTGTCTTAAAGAGAGGAGGTCACGGACTTGGCGAAGGAAACGATGGACAGGATCCGTGCTGCCGAGCAGGAGGCCGATGAGATGGTGCGGCAGGCATCGGAGGATGCCCAGAAGCTGCTCCAGCAGGCGAAGCAGAAGGCATCGGCGCTGCGGGAGGCCGCTGAGCGGGAGGCCCAGGCGCTGCTTTCAGAAAAAAAGCAGAGGGCGGAGCAGGATGGGCAGGCAGCGCTGGAGACGGCGCTGAAGCAGGCAGAGTCTGACTGCGGTGCCCTGGCGGTACAGGCGCGGCAGCGGGAGGCAGAGGCAGTCCGTCAGGTGCTTACGTACCTGAAGCTCTAGGAAGGAGGTTTCTGCAATGGCAGTCATGCCGATGAAACGGATCTCGATTACAGCACTGAAAAAGGATCGAAGGAAAATCCTTGAGCTGCTGCAGAGAGCGGGAGCAGTCGAGATCGACCGTGCGGAAACGGTGGATCCTGTTTTTCAAAAGCAGGATATGAGCTCCTTCAGTGCGGCACTGCAGCGGGACGCGGAGGCAGCCCAGACAGCACTGGAAATCATCAACAAGGCGTCACCGCCGGAGGGCAGCCCTCTGGACAGTCTGGCGGGCCGCAAGACATTGACGGTTTCGGAATACGAAGCCATGGCGGAAAAGCAGGACGCGCTGCGGGATATGGTATACGACATCCTGCGGCTGGACAAGGAGGTGCAGGAAAGCCGGGCCGAGCTTCCCAAGCTGGAGAATGCAGAGCTGATGCTTTCACCCTGGAAAACAGTGGACCTTCCTCTAAGCGGCGGCGGAAGCAAAACCACAGGGATGCTGGCAGGAACGCTTCCGGGAGCCTGGACGCTGGAGGGTCTGCTGAAGCAGCTGCAGGAGACGGCACCTGAGCTTTCGCTCTTTGATGCCAATGTCATCAGCAGCAGTGAGGAGCAGACCGCCGTACTCTTTTTTGTGCATAAGTCGGAAGCAGAGAAGCTGATGACGGCGCTTCGAAGCCTGGGCTTTGCGCTGGCACCGAAGAGCGAGCTGACACCCAGTGAGGAGCTGAAGCGGCTGGAGGCGGAATACAGGGCTTCGGAGCAGCGGATTTCAGAGAATCAAGAAAAGCTCAAGGCCTACGGCGCGGAGCGGGAAAATCTCCGGTTCTTCCAGGACTACTGCAGTATGGGGGCCGAGAAGTATGAGGCTGTCAGCGGACTTCTCCAGTCAAAGCGAACCTTTATGCTGGAGGGCTGGGTGCCGGAGGAGAATACGGCGGCACTGGCCGGCAAGCTGAGCCCGCTGGACCTGGTGCTGGAATTCCGGGATCCGGCGGCGGACGAGGTGCCGCCGGTGAAGCTCAAAAACAATGCCTTTGCGGCACCGGTGGAGGGCGTGGTGGAAAGCTACAGCCTGCCGGCACCGGGTGAGCTGGATCCCTCCGCTGTTATGGCTGTATTCTACTACATCTGCTTCGGCCTGATGCTTTCCGATGCGGCCTACGGCATCATCATGGTGTTGGGAACGGCCTATTGTCTCCGGAGGTATCCCCGGATGGAGGAGGGCATGCGGAAGTTTATGCATATGTTCCTCTACTGCGGCATTTCTACGACCTTCTGGGGCTTCCTTTTCGGCTCCTTCTTCGGCGATTCTGTAAATGTCATCGCCGCCACCTTCTTCGGACGTCCCGACATTTCCCTGCCGGCCCTGTGGTTCGAGCCGGTGGATAAGCCCATGAAAATGCTGGTGTTCTCCTTCGTGGTGGGCATCATCCATCTCTTCACGGGGCTGGGCATCAAGCTCTATGTGGAGCTGAAGGCCGGCAAGGTTAGGGATGCCATCTTCGATGCCGGCTTCTGGTATATGCTGGTGGGCGGCGGCATCGTGTATCTTCTGACCATGAGCATGGTGACGGAGATGCTGGGACTCGGCTTCACTTTGCCGGGAAGTGTCGGCACAGTGTCGGCTGTGGTGGCTGCTGTCGGCGCCATCGGCATTGTCCTGACGGACGGTCGTTCTTCGAGAAACTGGTTCAAGCGGATCTTGAAGGGACTGTATGGTGTATACGGTGTCACCTCCTGGCTCAGCGATATCCTCTCGTATTCGAGACTGCTGGCGCTGGGACTGGCAACCTCGGTGATCTCTACGGTGTTCAACAAGATGGGCAGCATGCTGGGGGCGTCCGTTCCGGGTGTGATCGTGTTTATTCTCGTGTTCCTCATCGGACACAGTATGAACATCGCCATCAATGCTCTGGGCGCTTATGTACATACCAACCGTCTGCAGTACGTAGAATTCTTCGGTAAGTTCTACGAGGGCGGCGGAAGAAAAATCAATCCTTTTGGCGGAAAGACCAAATATTATAAAGTATTGGAGGCAAAATAATATGGAAAACCTTGGAATCGTATTTGCGTTGCTTGGTGCTGTTCTGGCAGCTCTTATGGCAGGTATCGGCTCGGCCATCGGCGTAGGCATCTGCGGACAGTCCGCTGCAGGCGCTGTGACAGAGGAGCCGAATCTCTTCTCTAAGGTACTGGTGCTGCAGCTTCTGCCCGGTACACAGGGTATCTACGGTCTGCTCATCGGCTTCATTACGCTGACACAGATCGGTATCATGGGCGGCTCACCGGACGTTTCCCTCACAAAGGGTCTCCTGTATCTGGCGGCCTGCCTGCCCATGGCTTTTGTGGGTCTCCTTTCCGCCATCAATCAGGGCAAGGCTTCCGTGGCCTCCATCGGTCTGGTGGCAAAGAAGCCGGATCAGTTCGGTAAGGCCATGATCTTCCCGGCCATGGTAGAGACCTATGCCATCCTGGCACTCCTGATTTCCATCCTGGCCATCTTCGGCATCGGATCTCTGAGCATCTGAGCCTGCGGGATATAGAAAGCATAAGGAGAAACGAAATGTCGGGACTTGAAAAAATACTGAATGAAATCCACAGCGATGCAGAACGCGAGTCTCGTGAGATTCTGGAAAAGGCGCGGGCGGAGGAAAAGGATATCCTGGCCCGGGCAGAGAAGGAAGCCGCAGAGGTGAAGGCGGCGGCCCAGGAGAAGGGAAAGAATCTGACCGTGACCCTGCGGGAACGGAGTCAGTCTGCGGCAGCCCTGCGGGTACGGCAGAGAATGCTCCGGGAAAAGCAGGCACTGGTACAGGAAACGCTGGCACTGGCAGAAAAGCAGCTCCTGGAACGACCGGCAGCGGAATACTTCGGAAATCTGCTGACACTGCTGAAGGAGGCGGTGCAGCCGGGTGCCGGTATACTGTATCTTTCGTCACGGGATCTCGAGAGACTGCCGGAGGGCTTCTCCAAGCAGATGGAGACCATTGCGGCAGAAAAGGGAGGAAGCCTGCGTTTGGCTTCGACGCCCCGGAAGATCAACGGCGGCTTTGTGCTGGAATACGGCGGGATTGAGGAGAACTGCTCCTATGCGGCCATGTTCACCGCAGAGCGGGAGCAGCTGGAGGATATCATTTCCGCACAGCTTTTTTCAGAATCAGAATAAGGAGGGATGCGGATGGCAGCAAACAATTATGCCTATGCCGTGACGCGCATCCGTGTGAAGGAGAATGCTCTGCTGACGGCGGGAGATATGCAGCGTCTGCTGGCGGCTCCCGATGAGGCGGCTGCGCGGCAGATCCTCCGGGACAAGGGCTGGGATGCGGCGCCTTCTATGGAAATGCAGGCGATTCTGCAGAAGGAGAAGGCCAAAACCTGGTCCCTTATGCGGGAGATCCTCCGGGAGGATATCCACAGACTGGATGTGTTCCTCTGCGCCGATGATTATCTGAATCTTAAGTCGGCGGTGAAGGAAACGCGGCTGAAAAAGGAATATGACGGTATTTACAGCGCAGGAGGAAGCATTCCGGCAGAGCTGATTCGACAGGCGGTGGAAAAGAAACGCTTTGCGCTGCTGCCGGAGGATATGGCAGCGGCAGCAAAGGAAGCACTGGAGATTTATCTTCGTACCGGAGACGGCCAGCTTTCGGATATTCTGCTGGACAGGGCGGCCCTGGACAGCATTTACCGGGCGGGGCAGACATCTCATTCGGACTTTCTGCGGCTGTACGCCGAAATCACAGTGGCGAGCGCGGATCTGAAGATCGCACTGCGGGCCCAGCGCACAGGCAAAACGAAGGACTTTTATGAGAGAGCCATTGCAGAATGCGATTCCCTCGACAAAAAGGAGCTGATTGCAGCGGCTATGAACGGCACCAATGCCCTAACGGACTATCTGGAGAGGACCTGTTATGCAGCAGGTGCCGAGAGCTTCCGCAGTTCTATGGCAGCCTTTGAGAAATGGTGTGATGACCTTCTGATCGAGAAGATCCGACCGCAGAAATATCAGCCCTTCGGCATTGAGCCCCTGGCGGCCTATGTGCTGGCAAGGGAAGGTGAGCTGAAGTCGGTGCGCATCATTCTTTCCGGCAAGCTGAATCAGCTGCCGACGGAGATCATCAAGGAAAGGATCAGGGAAACCTATGCATAAGATTGCGGTGATGGGAGACAGAGATTCCATTTACGGCTTTGCCGCCCTGGGTATGGAGCCGTTTCCTGTAACAGAGCGGGAAACCGCCGCCCGGACCCTGCATCAGCTTTGTGAGGGCGGATATGCCGTGATCTATATGACGGAGAAGCTGGGGGAAATGCTGGACAGAGAGCTGCAGCATTACAGATCCCAGGGGCTTCCGGCCATCATATTGATCCCGGGCGTCAGCGGCAATACGGGAAACGGAATGAATGCAGTGCGGCAGTCGGTGCTTCGGGCAGTGGGATCGGACATCCTGAGCGACAAGAAGTGAGACAAGACTGCAAAGCGTGAAAAAGAAGACTGCAGAAGCAGTCATGGAGGATAGTGGAATGAGCGAAGGAAGGATCAAGAAGGTAGCCGGCCCGCTGGTGATTGCCGAGGGCATGCGGTCTGCCAATTTGTCCGATGTGGTTCGTGTCAGTGAAAAGAGACTGATCGGTGAGATCATAGAGATGCACGGGGATCAGGCTTCCATTCAGGTATATGAGGAGACCTCGGGTCTCGGACCCGGGGCACCGGTGGTATCCACGGGCGCACCCATGAGCGTAGAGCTGGGACCGGGACTGATCGGCTCCATTTACGATGGTATTCAGCGTCCGCTGAACGCCATCATGGAGGCAACCCATTCGAATCTTCTGCACCGGGGTGTGGAGGTTCCGCCCCTGGATCGGGAGAAAAAGTGGCACTTTGAGGCACTGCTTTCTGCGGGCACAGAGGTGGAAAGCGGCGACATCATCGGTACGGTACAGGAGACCGAGGTGGTGGTACAGAAGATCATGGTGCCCTACGGCATTTCCGGTACTATTGTGAAGCTGGAGAGCGGCGACTACAACATTACGGAAACCGTTTGCCTTGTGAAGGATGCAGAGGGCACAGAGCATGAAGTGAAGCTGGCCCAGCGCTGGCCGGTGCGTAAGGGACGCCCTTATCGGCAGAAGCTGTCACCGGACAGACCGCTGATCACCGGACAGAGAGTCATTGATACCCTGTTCCCCATCGCCAAGGGCGGTGTGGCTGCCGTCCCCGGGCCCTTCGGCTCCGGAAAAACCGTGGTGCAGCATCAGCTGGCCAAGTGGGCAGATGCGGATATCGTGGTCTATATCGGCTGCGGTGAGCGCGGCAATGAGATGACCGATGTTCTGAACGAATTCCCGGAGCTGAAGGATCCGAAGACCGGAAAGTCCCTGATGCAGAGAACCGTTCTGATCGCCAACACCTCGGATATGCCCTTCGCAGCTCGTGAGGCATCTATCTATACCGGCATCACCATTGCGGAGTATTTCCGGGACATGGGCTATTCCGTGGCGTTGATGGCGGACTCCACCTCCCGTTGGGCGGAGGCCCTGCGTGAGATGTCCGGCCGTCTGGAGGAGATGCCCGGTGAGGAGGGCTACCCGGCATATCTCGGATCCCGTCTGGCCGGCTTCTATGAGCGGGCCGGCCGCGTGATTTCCCTTGGCAAGGAGGGAAGAGAGGGTGCGCTGTCTGTGATTGGTGCCGTCAGCCCTGCCGGCGGTGATATTTCCGAGCCGGTCACCCAGGCAACCCTGCGGATTGTCAAGGTATTCTGGGGCCTGGATGCGTCACTGGCGTACCAGAGACATTTCCCTGCCATCAACTGGCTGAGCTCCTATTCCAACTACCTGGATCAGCTGACGGCCTGGTTCAACGGAAATGTGGAGAGCGACTGGATGAAGCTCCGGGGACGGATCATGCGTCTCCTGCAGGATGAGTCGGAGATTGAGGAGATCGTCAAGCTGGTGGGTATGGATGCCATTTCGGCGTCAGACCGGCTGAAGCTGGAGGCTGCCCGTTCCATTCGTGAGGACTTCCTGCATCAGAATGCCTTCCATGAGATCGATACCTATTCCTCTCTGAAGAAGCAGCTCATGATGATGAAGCTGATTCTGATGTACTTTGATCAGGGCAAGGAGGCATTGGACAAGGGGGCTTCCATCGACAAGCTGGCCGCCCTGCCGGTGCGGGAGCAGATCGGACGTTTCAAGTATACAGAGGAGTCGGCGCTGGATCAGGAGTTCGCAAAGACGGAGACAGAGCTTATGAAGCAGCTGGATACAGTGCTTCGTGAGAAGGAGGAGTACTGATATGCCGAAGGAATACAGAACGATAGAGGAGGTTGCGGGCCCGCTGATGCTGGTGAAGGGCGTGGAAAACGTGACCTACGATGAGATGGCCGAGATCACCCTTTCCGGCGGAGAGAAGCGGCGCTGCAAGGTGCTGGAGATCGACGGCGGCAATGCTTTGGTGCAGCTCTATGATGCCTCCACGGGCATCAACCTGGAAACCAGTAAGGTACGTTTCCTGGGTCACACCATGGAGCTGGGCGTATCTCCGGATATGCTGGGCCGTGTGTTTGACGGCATGGGCCGCCCCATTGACGGGGGACCGGAGTTGCTGCCGGAGAAGCGCATGGACATCAACGGACTGCCCATGAATCCGGCTGCCCGGGCGTATCCGCAGGAGTTTATTCAAACCGGTATTTCTGCCATTGACGGCTTGAATACACTGGTTCGCGGACAGAAGCTGCCGATTTTCTCAGGCTCCGGACTGCCGCACAACCAGCTGGCCGCCCAGATTGCCCGGCAGGCCAAGGTACGGGGCACCAATGAGCCCTTTGCGGTGGTTTTTGCCGCCATGGGCATCACCTTCGAGGAGGCGAACTTCTTCCAGGAGAGCTTCCGGGAGACCGGTGCCATTGACCGTTCGGTTATGTTCATCAACCTGGCCAATGATGCGGCGGTAGAGCGAATTTCCACCCCGCGTCTCGCGCTGACAGCGGCTGAGTATCTGGCGTTCGACCAGGGCATGCACGTACTGGTCATCATGACGGATATCACCAATTACGCCGATGCGCTCCGGGAGATTTCCGCAGCGAAGAAGGAGGTTCCCGGACGCCGCGGCTATCCCGGCTACATGTATACCGACCTCGCTTCCCTGTACGAGAGAGCCGGACGGCAGAGAGGAAAGAACGGCTCCATTACGCTGATCCCGATCCTTTCGATGCCGGAGGATGACAAGACCCACCCGATCCCGGACCTTACCGGCTACATTACCGAGGGACAGATCATCCTGAGCCGGAATCTCTACCGCCGGGGCATCACACCGCCCATCGATGTACTGCCGTCTCTGTCCCGTCTGAAGGACAAGGGTATCGGTAAGGGACGTACCCGTGAGGATCACTCCAATACCATGAACCAGCTGTTTGCTGCCTATGCCCGCGGCAAGGATGCCAAGGAGCTGCAGGTGATTCTGGGTGAGGCGGCATTGACGGAGATGGACAAGCTGTATGCCAAGTTTGCCGATGCCTTTGAGGACAGATACATTTCCCAGGGCTATCAGACGGACCGCTCCATTGAGGAAACGCTGGACCTTGGCTGGGATCTGCTGCGCATGCTGCCGCGGTCTGAGCTGAAGCGAATTGATGATCGTCTCCTGGATCAGTACTACGAGAAGAAAGAAGGCTGAGCATGGCATCCACAACAGTAATGGCGACGCGGATGGAGCTGACCCGGCTGAAAAAGAAGCTGGTGACGGCCCGCCGTGGACATAAGCTTCTGAAGGACAAGAGGGATGAGCTCATGCGCCGTTTCATGGAGCTGGTACGGGAAAACCAGGCCCTGCGGGAAAAGGTGGAAGCCGGCATTCGGGCGGCCAATCAGAACTTTGTACTGGCGCGTTCTGCGATGTCGGAGGAACTCCTGAACAATGCCCTGATGGCACCGAAGCAGGAAATTCTGCTGGAGGCGGGGACAAAAAATGTCATGTCTGTGGAGGTGCCGGTTTTCAAGGCCCAGACCCGGACGGAGGATCCCAACGACATTTACGCCTATGGCTATGCCTTCACCTCTGCCGATCTGGACGATGCCGTACACAGTCTGGCGGAGATTCTGCCGGATATGCTGCGGCTTGCGGAAATCGAAAAGAGCTGTCAGCTGATGGCGGATGCCATTGAAGAAACCCGGCGAAGAGTAAATGCTCTCGAGCATGTGACCATCCCTGAAACAGCAGAGATGATTCACACCATCAGCATGAAGCTGGACGAGAATGAACGTTCTTCTCAGGTCCGCCTGATGAAGGTGAAGGACATGCTGCTGGAGGAAGCGCATAAGTATTCAGAAAGAGAGTAGATTGGCTTTGATAGGAACAGGAGCCTCCGGAATTTTTCCGGGGGTTCTTTTTATGTGCTTCTTCTGCTATAATGACCCGGCAAGGAGGCGTAAGATGGTGAGAGAAAATTCGAATGACAGGGGACGGCGCGGGCAGAGTACGGCACGCAGGACCAGCAGCCGCAGGACCGCTCCCCGATACCATGAGAGAAATGAATATGACCGGTATGAGGAAGAGGGATACCTGGATGATGATTATGAGACATATGAGGAGGACTTTGTCGATGCGAGGCCTGTGACAGCTTCGCAGCAAAGACGTCAAACGGGTGCCCGCCGGAATTCCCGGCAGTCGGGAAGCGGGGCCGCCGGCGGCCGCAGCCGAAGCACCCGCACGGGAAGACGGCGCAGGAGAAAGCATCCCTTCCTGAAGCTGGTGCTGTTCCTGCTGCTGGCGGTGCTGATCTGCAATGTGGCCTGGTCCTTTATTTCGCCCTATCTGGGTTCGCGCTACTGGACCATCGCCGTCTTCGGTGTCGATGCCCGGGACGGAAATCTGGATGCGGGGGCGCTTTCCGATGTGATCATGGTGGCCTCTGTGGACAAGCGGAGCGGCGATGTGAAGCTGTGCTCGGTGTACCGGGATACCTATTCCCGCATTGACCGGGACAACAATTACCACAAGATCAACGAGGCCTATTTCAAGGGTGGCCATACCCAGGCCATCCAGGCGCTGGAGGACAACCTGGATCTGAAGATCGATGACTATATCACCTTTAACTGGTCTGCAGTGGCCAAGGCCATTACCGCGCTCGGGGGCGTGGATCTGGAGATCAGCGATGCGGAATTCTACTATATAAATGCCTTCATCACGGAGACCGTGAATTCCACGGGACTGGGCTCTGTGCAGCTGGAGCATGCCGGCATGAATCATCTGGACGGCGTACAGGCGGTGGCCTACGGACGTCTGCGGCTGATGGACACGGATTTCAACCGTACCGCCCGTCAGCGGAAGGTGCTGTCCCTGGCTCTGGACAAGGCGAAAACCGCCAGTGCGAAGACTCTGGTGAACGTGGCCTCCTATGTGTTCCCGGAGGTGTCCACCAGCATGGGACTTTCCGATGTGACCACGCTGGCTCGAAACGTCCGGAAGTACAATCTGGCGGAAACCGGCGGCTTCCCCTTTGCCAGAACCACGAAGAAGATCCGCAAGATGGACTGCGTCATTCCGGCGACACTTTCGTCTAATGTTGCCGAGCTCCATCAGTTCCTTTACGGCACAGAGAATTATCAGCCCTCGGAAACCGTGAAGACCATCAGTGCGCACATTTCGGAGATATCCGGCGTCTATGATCCGGCGGAGAATGCACCGGAGGCCACGGTGGGCGGCGGCAGTGTCGGTAAGACAGCCTCCAAGGAGACATCGAAAAAGACAGAAACGGCGGCGCCGGCGACAGAAGCCGCGGAGAGCAGTACCGAGGAAAGCACAGAGGAGACAACAGAGGAGTCCACCGAAGAAAGTATAGAGGAAAAAGAAACGGAGACCGTTGAGGAGCCGGGAAAGAAAACGGACAGCGGCGACAATCGGGAGGAGACACAGGAATCTGCGGCGGCAGTACCGACTGCAGCGCCCAGAGGCCCCGGCGGTGCCGGTGACGATGCGGATGCGGAGCACGGCCCCGGGATGGAATAAAACAGCACTGCGTCTGCACCCCTTCACCTTTGCTTGACAAGATTATATCGGAAAAGCTAAAGGAGGCAAAAGATGAAGGTGTACGGTTATGCAAGAGTAAGCACATTGGAGCAGAAGGAGGATCGGCAGAAGATCGCACTTCTGGAGGCAGGGGTTGAGCTCAGGCGGATCTATGTGGACAAGCAGTCCGGCAAGGATTTTGAACGTCCCCGCTATCAGCGGTTGCTGCGGGTACTGGAGGAGGGTGATGTTCTTTTCGTCAAGAGCATCGACCGCCTCGGACGGAACTATGTGGAGGTCCAGGAGCAGTGGCGCTTTCTCACCAAGGTGAAGAAGGTAGACATGGTCATCCTGGACATGCCGCTGCTGGATACCCGGCGGGACAAAAACCTGCTGGGTACCTTTATCAGCGACATTGTGCTGCAGCTCCTGTCCTTTGTGTCGGAAAATGAACGGATCAATATCCGGCAGCGGCAGGCGGAGGGAATCGCAGCCGCCAAGCAGCGGGGCGTCCGCTTCGGAAGACCGCCCATCATGTCGGATGCGGAGCTGTATGAGGAGCTCCTGCATTGGCGCGATGATGAGATCTCCATGGAGGAGCTGATGGTGCTCACCAACATGAGTCAGACCACGATCTATCGGCGCATGCGGAAAATGCGGGCCTGCGGCATGGATGTGCACTGGCGCGGCCGGAACGGAAGACTGGGGAAGAAAAATAATTGATACCTGCCATAACGATTGGCTTGATTTCAAACTGACGATGTGCTATAGTGGGTGAAATTTATGAACAGCAGTGAATTTAGCATGCACTGCTGCTTTTCTTTTACTTGAAAGGAGATTCTAAAATGGCCAGAATTATTGGTGAAGGTATTACTTTTGATGATGTTCTTTTAGTTCCTCAGTATTCCGAGGTGGTTCCGAATCAGGTTGATTTGTCCACCTGGCTTACCAAGTCCATCAAGCTGAATATTCCGTTCCTTTCCGCAGGTATGGATACTGTCACGGAGCACCAGATGGCAATCGCCATGGCGCGCTGCGGCGGCATCGGAATTGTGCACAAGAATATGACAATTGAGCAGCAGGCTGAGGAAGTCGATATGGTGAAGCGTTCAGAGAACGGTGTCATCACAGACCCCTTCTTCCTTTCCCCGGAACATACATTAAAGGATGCTAATGATCTCATGGCCAAGTTCAGAATCTCCGGTGTTCCGATCACCAACGGAAAGAAGCTGGTGGGTATCATCACCAACCGTGATCTGGTTTTTGAGGAGGATTTCTCCAAGGCAATCAGCGAGTGCATGACCTCCGAGAATCTGGTTACCGCCAAGGAAGGCACCACACTGGAGGAGGCGAAGGAAATCCTGGCACATGCCAAGGTAGAGAAGCTCCCCATCGTGGATGAGGACGGCAACCTCAAGGGTCTCATCACCATCAAGGATATTGAAAAGCAGATGAAGTATCCCAATGCCGCAAAGGACGCCCAGGGCAGACTGCTCTGCGGTGCTGCGCTGGGCATTACCGCAAACGTAGTGGATCGTGCAGCTGAGCTGGTGAAGGCGCATGTGGATGTGGTTGTGCTGGATTCCGCGCATGGTCACTCCGCAAACGTGCTGAAGTGCGTCAGCATGCTGAAGGAGAAGTTCCCGGAGCTGCAGATCATTGCCGGAAACGTGGCAACAGGCGAAGCAACCGAGGCACTGATCAAGGCCGGTGCAGACTGTGTCAAGATCGGTATCGGACCGGGCTCCATTTGTACCACCAGAGTGGTAGCCGGTATCGGTGTACCGCAGGTATCTGCCGTAATGAATGCCTTCGAGGTATCCGATAAGTACGGTGTGCCCATCATCGCAGACGGCGGTATTCAGTACTCCGGTGATGTGGTGAAGGCACTGGCAGCCGGCGGCTCCACCGTCATGATGGGCTCCGTATTTGCAGGCTGCGATGAGGCACCGGGCGAGTTCGAGCTGTATCAGGGACGTAAGTACAAGGTTTACAGAGGCATGGGCTCCATGGGTGCCATGAAGCAGAAGAACGGCTCCTCGGATCGTTACTTCCAGGCCGGCGCCAAGAAGCTGGTTCCGGAGGGCGTTGAGGGACGAGTTGCTTACAAGGGCAAGGTGGAGGACACCATCTTCCAGTTTGTGGGCGGTCTTCGTGCCGGCATGGGCTACTGCGGTGCTGCCAACATCCGGGATCTGCAGAAGAATTCTCAGTTTGTGAAGATTTCGGCTGCAGCCCTGAAGGAGTCACATCCTCACGACATTCAGATCACAAAAGAAGCACCGAACTATTCCTCAGACAACAACTGAGTTCTCGGACGGGGAAGCTTCTGAACCGTTCGTATTTTCAGAGCCGGCGATTGCCGGCTCTTTTTCGGAGGTAAGTATGGTAAGAGAAAATGGCTTTCTGCGGGCAGCAGCAGCGACACCGGAAATCCGTGTGGCGGACCCTGCCTTCAATATAGAAGCGATTTATGCACAGCAGCAGGAGGCAGAAAAGGCCGGTGCGGCGCTTCTGGTATTTCCGGAGCTCGCCGTGACGGCGTATACCTGCGGTGAGCTGTTTCACCAGCGCACCCTGATGTCAGCGGCCAAGGCTGCATTGGACTCTCTGCTGGCGCGGACCAGAGAGAGCCGCATGCTGATCGTTCTGGGCTTCCCACTGGAATACTGCGGCAAGCTCTACAATACGGCAGCCGTTCTGCAGCGGGGCCGTGTTCTGGCCCTCATTCCGAAAAAGCATCTTCCGAACTATACCGAGTTTTATGAAGCCAGATGGTTCACGCCGGGGGAGGAGCGGGTTCGCATGATCTCCTATGTTAATGCTGTCAGCGGGGAAAGCTATTCTGTGCCCTTTGGTATGAATATCCTTATTTCTGCGGCGGATCAGCCGGACTTTGTATTGGGTTGCGAGCTTTGTGAGGACGCCTGGGTGGCGCTGCCGCCGGCGACGCGGCATGCCATGGCCGGCGCCACGGTCATTGCCAACTGCTCTGCCTCCGATGAAATCGTGGGAAAGGACAGCTATCGCCGCGCATTGATCGCACAGGCCAGCGCCAGACTTACGGCGGCCTATATCTATGCCAATGCCGGCGAGGGCGAGTCCTCCCAGGATCTCATCTTCGGTGGTCAGAACCTGATCTGTGAAAATGGCACGGTGCTGGCCGAGAGCGAACGCTTCAAAATCGGTATACAGTATGCAGACATTGATCTGCAGCGTCTTTCTCAGGAGCGCCTGCGACTCAGCACCTGTGAGGTAAGAGAAAGAGAGGAGTATACCTATCTCACGGTTCGTCTTGGCGAGCCTGCGGCGACATCCGCGGTTCCCGACGCGACAACTGAACAGAAGGAGACGCTTACGGAGCTGCAGCACAGTGCAGAGACGCTCCGGCGCTTTGTGGATCCCCATCCCTTTGTGCCGGGAAATCCGCTGGAGCGGGCAAAGCGCTGCGAGGAAATTCTGACCATGCAGGCCATGGGACTGAAGAAGCGTCTGCAGCATATCGGCTGCAGGACCGCTGTCATCGGTATCAGCGGCGGTCTGGATTCCACACTGGCGCTGCTGGTGACGGCCCGGGCCTTTGATCTTCTGGGAATCCCCCGGGAAAATATCCTTTCGGTTACCATGCCGGCCTTCGGCACCACAGACCGTACCTACAACAATGCGGTGCTGCTGACCCGGCGGCTGGGGGCAAGCCTTCGGGAAATCAACATTAAAGCGGCGGTGCTGCAGCATTTTCAAGATCTGGGCCACGACCCGGAAAATCATAATGTGACCTATGAGAATTCTCAGGCCCGGGAGCGCACCCAGCTGCTGATGGATCTCGCCAACGAGGCAGGCGGCATCGTCATCGGTACGGGCGACCTCTCGGAGCTGGCACTGGGCTGGGCCACCTATAACGGCGATCATATGTCGATGTATGCGGTGAATGTCGGCGTGCCGAAGAGTCTGGTACGGCATCTCGTGCAGTACGTGGCCGATACGGCAGAGGATACGGAGCTTGCTGCTGTGCTGCGGGATGTTCTGGCGACACCGGTGAGCCCGGAGCTGCTGCCGCCCACAGCAGGCGGAAAGATCTCCCAGAAGACGGAGGATCTGGTGGGGCCCTATGAGCTTCATGATTTTTTCCTGTATCAGATCCTTCGCTTCGGCTTTTCGCCCCGGCGTGTGCTGCTGCTGGCGCTCCGGGCCTTCAGTGCCGAAAACCTTCGTCTTGGACGGGTAGAGCCCCAGCAGGATGAGTCCCTGAATGTGCATCTTTACGATGCGGAAACCATACTCAAGTGGCTGCGGAAATTCTACTGGCGCTTCTTCTCCCAGCAGTTTAAGCGGAGCTGTCTCCCGGACGGACCGAAGGTGGGATCCGTGGCAGTGAGCCCGCGGGGAGACCTGCGGATGCCCAGTGATGCGGCAGTGAATGCCTGGATCCGGGAGCTGGAGGCATTGTAAAGCTTTGATATTCCCCTTGAGAATTTTACCGGACTTTGCTATAATCCAAGAGATTCCATCGTTAAAGTGGGTATTCTTGCGGGCATTGTGACCGGAATAGACACTTTCTTGAGAGGGGAACTCATTGGACAGAATCACATCAGGCAGCAACAGGCTGGTGCGGGAGGTCCGGGAGCTGCAGAAGAAGAGAAAGGCCAGAAAAGAGGCGGGGCTCTTCATCGCCGAGGGCGAGCGGCTTTGCCGGGAAATCCCGACGGAGGCCATTGAGCGGATATTTATCACGGACACCTATCAGGGTGCCTTGCCGGAAGGCGGGAATGATGCCCGCCTTTTTCGGGTACCTGAAAAGTTGATGCAGGAAATGTCGGACACCCGGACAAGTCAGGGCATACTCTGTGAGGTGCGGATGCGCCCGGAGCAGACACTGACGGGAGATTTCTTTCTTCTGCTGGAGGATCTGCAGGATCCCGGCAACCTGGGAACGATTTTCCGGACGGCGGAGGCGGCAGGCGTCAGCGGCATTTATATGAGCCGCGAGTGCGTGGATATCTATTCGCCGAAGGTGGTGCGGTCTACCATGGGTGCCCTGTATCGCATGCCGTTCCGTGTGGTGACGGATTTGCGGGAGACCGCAAGAAGCCTTCGGCAGCAGGGAGTACGGGTTTATGCGGCGCATCTCAAGGGAACGAAGAAGCATTATGAGTATGATTACCGCTTGCCGACTGCATTTATGATCGGCAATGAAGGCAACGGTCTCACGGAGGCACTGGCCGCGGAGGCAGACGGATTTCTCCGAATCCCCATGAAGGGGAAGGTGGAATCCCTGAATGCGGCGATTGCTGCCACCGTCCTCATGTTTGAGGCGGCGAGACAGAGAGAGCAATAAAGGAGGACAGCATGGTTAACTTAAAGGGAAGAGATTTTTTGAAGCTTCTGGATTTCACACCGGAGGAGATCCGGTATCTTCTGGAGCTTTCCGCGCGGCTGAAGGCAGAGAAGAAGGCCGGACAGCTTCCGCTGCATAAGACAAGCTTTACGGGCAAAAACATTGCCCTGATTTTCGAGAAAAACTCCACAAGAACCCGCTGCTCCTTCGAGGTTGCGGCAAATGATCTGGGCATGGGCTCCACTTATCTGGGACCTACCGGCTCACAGATCGGCGTGAAGGAGAGCATTGAGGACACGGCCCGGGTGCTGAGCGGCATGTATGAGGGTATTGAGTACAGAGGTTTTGGACAGGAGCTGGTGGAGGAGCTTGCCAAGTATGCTTCTGTACCGGTTTGGAACGGTCTGACCAATGAGTTCCATCCGACCCAGATGCTGGCGGATTTTCTGACCATCATGGAGCATAAGGGGGAGCTTGCCGGACTGAAGCTGACCTATATGGGCGATGCGCGTTACAACATGGGCAATTCCTATATGGTGGCCTGCGCCAAGATGGGTATGCACTATACCGCCTGCTGCCCGAAGGAGTATTTCCCGGATGCGGAGCTGGTGAAGACCTGTGAGGCCATCGCGGCAGAAACCGGTGCCACCATTACACTGACGGAGAATGTGGAAGAGGGCTGCAAGGGTGCGGATGTGCTGTGCACCGACGTCTGGGTTTCTATGGGTGAGGACAGCTCGGTTTGGGAGAAGCGTATTCATGATCTCAGCCCGTACCAGGTGAATGCGAAGGCGCTCTCTTATGCGAAGCCCGACTGCATTTTCCTGCACTGCCTGCCGTCCTTCCACAACACCAAGACGAAGGTGGGCAAGGAGATCGCAGAGAAGTACGGCATCACGGAGATGGAGGTTACCGATGAGGTCTTCGAGTCCTCTCATTCCGTGGTTTTCGAAGAGGCGGAGAACCGGATGCACACCATCAAGGCTGTGGTATACGCAACGCTGGGAGGCGAGTAAAGCATGTATCGCCGGCGGCAGAAAAGCACAGGCAGGCAGCTGGATATTCTGCATATCGTGCTGTCCCTGATCGTTGTGGTGATGGCGGTGATTGCCTTTGTGAATCCGAATGAAAATAGGATGCTTTTCCCGTTTGTTTTCTTTTTCGCGTCCATGATCCGGCTGGGCAGTGTGGTGATCTGCCTGCGCAGCGAAGGACATGGACGGCTGAACCTGCAGGACGGACTGGACCTTGCCCTGGGACTGATATTGCTGCTTCTGGCAGTGATATCTGCAAGGAGCATCTGGTAGACATTCGGAAGCGATGTGGCCAATAATGTGAGCGGAGCCGGAAAGCCCGGCTTCTGCCCGATCTGAAAGGGAGGCAGCTACATTGGAGAGAGAAGAGTTACTGAAAAAGGTTGAAGAGCTTTGCAAGCAGGCGAGAGCCAATAAAAACGCCATAGATGCCAATGTGATCACGGAGGCATTTGCCGGTGCCGGGCTCACAGAGGAGCAGATGGACAATATCAACCGTCTGATCGAAAACCGGGGCATTGAGATCAATCCGGTTGTGGATGAAGCGGCGCTGAAGAAGCTGGAAAACGGTGCGGATGACGGCCCGGATGCGGATGACCTGGAGGACATGGAGGAGGAATTCTCCAAGGAGGACGGGGAGAACATTGACCTGAATGCAGTAGACCTTCTGGAGGGAATCGGCACCGAGGATCCGGTGCGGATGTATCTGAAGGAGATCGGCACCGTGCCGCTGCTGAGTGCAGAGGAGGAGTTCCGTCTGGCAACCCGGAAGCAGCAGGGCGATGAGGTGGCGAAGCAGCGCCTCATTGAGGCAAATCTTCGACTTGTGGTTTCCATTGCCAAGCGCTATACCGGCCGCGGCATGAGCTTTCTGGACCTTGTGCAGGAGGGAAATCTGGGCCTGATCAAGGGTGTAGAGAAGTTCGATCCGGAGAAGGGCTTCAAGCTGTCTACCTATGCGACATGGTGGATTCGTCAGTCTGTGACCCGGGCCCTGGCGGACCAGGCCAGAACCATTCGTGTGCCGGTGCATATGGTAGAAACCATCAACAAGATGTCCAAGATGCAGCGTAAGCTGACGCTGGAGCTCGGCTATGAGCCCTCTGTGAAGGAACTGGCGGAGCGCCTGGAGATGAGCGAGGAGAAGGTACAGGAGATCATGCAGATCGCCCGGGAGCCGGCATCGCTGGAAACACCCATCGGTGAGGAGGATGATTCCAATCTCGGCGATTTCGTGGCAGACTCTAATGTGCTGTCACCTGAGGGGAATGTGGAGTCCGTCATGTTGCGGGAGCATATCGATACGCTTCTGGGAGATCTGAAGGAAAGAGAGCGGCAGGTCATTGTGCTGCGTTTCGGACTGGAGGACGGCCATCCCCGTACACTGGAGGAGGTGGGCAAGGAGTTCAACGTGACCCGTGAGCGTATCCGCCAGATCGAGGCGAAGGCATTGCGTAAGCTGCGGAATCCGGTGCGGTCAAAGCGGATCCGGGATTTCCTGCAGTAAGAATGATGGAAAACAAAGTCAATTACCAGCGCCTGCTGGAGGAGATCATCAGGGGTAATGACGGCAGAAGACCCCGGCTTCTGCTGCATTCCTGCTGTGCGCCCTGCTCCAGTGCGGTGCTGGCTTATTTATCGGAATACTTTCGCATTACGCTGTTTTATTACAATCCGAATATTTCCACCGAAGCGGAGTTTTCGCACCGGGCCGAGGAGCTTCTTCGCCTGGTGAGAGAAATGGAGCTTTCGGATATCGAGGTACGGGTGCCGGCCTACTGCCATCAGGAATTTCTGGAGATCGCCAGGGGACTGGAGCAGGAGCCGGAGCGAGGCGCACGCTGCGTAAAATGCTTTCAGCAGCGTCTGGCGCGAACCGCTGAGGAAATGCAGGCGTGGAACGCAGCACATCCGGATGAGGCGTTCGACTATTTTTGTACGACCCTGACCATATCCCCTCTGAAGGATGCACAACTGCTGAATCACATCGGCATGCAGCTGGCCGGGCAGTACGGACTGCAGTTTCTGCCCTCGGATTTTAAGAAGAAGGGCGGGTATCAGCGGTCTATCGAATTGTCCCGCCAGTATGCGCTGTATCGCCAGAATTTCTGCGGCTGTGAATTCAGCCGGCGGGAGGCGGCGGAGCGCCGTAAGCTTGACAAAGAATAATCAGAGAAGTATCATTATTCTTAATGAGCTGGAGGAAAAATTATGGTCAGTAAAGAGGTAAAAGTTGTTAATGAGTCGGGGCTTCATCTGAGACCGGCGGGTGTGCTTACACAGACCTGTATCAAGTTTAAGAGCAACATTATTCTTCACTACGGAGAGCGGAATATTGTTGGAAAGTCAGTGCTGAATGTTATGGCAGCCGGTGTCAAGAAGGGGGCTCTTGTAACCGTGGAATGCAGCGGCCCGGATGAGGAGGAAGCGCTCCGAACGGTATGCGAGGCCATTGAAAGCGGTCTGGGAGAAGGAGAAAATGTTCCCGGACTTTTCGAAAGAACCTGAGCTTCTGAGACAAAACACAAAGAAAAAAGGAAGTCTGTGTCTGACACAGGCTTCCTTTTCATTTTGTCGTTTTCCTTTATGAAGGCAGTCAATCCTTCAGCTTTTCCACTTCCTGGATGGCTTCCTTCATGTAGCTGAGGTCGATGGATTCCACAGCACCGCAGTCAACGTAAGCGGCATTCTTCGGATCCAGCGGCAGCTTTGCGAGAACCTTCAGATTGTGCTGCGCGGCAATCTCATCAATGTGGCTCTCTCCGAAGACCTGGATCTTCTCACCGCAATGAGGACAGTTCATATAGGACATGTTCTCCACCAGTCCGAGAATCGGCACATTCATTTTCTGCGCCATGTTGACGGCCTTGGCCACGATCATGGAAACCAGCTCCTGGGGAGAGGTCACGATGACGATGCCGTCCACCGGCAGGGACTGGAAAACAGTCAGAGGTACATCGCCGGTTCCGGGCGGCATATCGACAAAGAGAAAGTCGATGTCCTTCCAGTAAACCTCCTCCCAGAACTGCTTGACCGCATTGGAAATCATTGAGCCGCGCCAGATGATGGGATCGGTCTCGTTCTCCAGCAGCAGGTTGGCGGACATGATCTCCACGCCGTTGGCGCTCTTGTCCGGAACCATCAGCCTGCCGTCCTCAGTGACAGCGATGCCGTCATTGGAAAGACCGAAGGCCTTCGGAATGGAGGGCCCGGTGATGTCGGCGTCAATGATGCCGGTACGGAAGCCGTCCTTGTTTGTGCCGGAAGCGAGGAGGGAGGTGACCATGGATTTTCCCACACCGCCCTTTCCGGATACGATGCCGATGACCTTTTTGACACTGCAGCCTTCAGCAAGCTGCGCCTTCAGAGGAGCAGCGCCCTTGCGTGAAGCACAGTCTGCACTGCAGGAGCCGCAATTTGAGCCGCAGCCCTGTGCATTTTCTTCTGCCATATATTTTCTCCTTTCAAAAGTCATAAACTCAACGTGTATACATTACCACAAAAGAAAAACAGCGTCAAAGAACACTTAAAAAAGCGTTGAGTGACTTTGAGGTATTGGCCAGGTTGTAGACAAAGCCGATGTTTCGGGCGGGAACCGGCTCCTGCAGGGGAATTTCCACCAGCTGACCGTTGTCCAGCTCTGACTGGACAAAATCACGGATCACGCAGGAAACGCCGATGCCGATCTTTGCGAATTCAATCAGAAGATCCATGGTGCTGACCTCAAGAATCTGCATGGGCTCGATGCCCATGGATTTGAAGTAGGCATCCACATGGCGGCGCGACATATTGTTCTGGTCCAGGAGCATCAGATTGGCTTCCTCAAAGATATCGAAATCTTCACCGCAAATGGAACGCAGGTTGTCGAGATACTGCGGCGTGGCAACAAATACATCGTGCATCTCGTGAGGACGGACCATGTGCAGCTCCGGATGCTTGCTCTTCGGTTCGGCCACCAGTCCGATATCCAGCTTCCGCTGGTCCAGAAGGGAAAGCGTCTGACTTGAGCTTTGGGTAATGATGGAAACCCGGATGTTCGGATACTGCTCCATGAACTTCTGAAGGTAGGGGAGCAGCAGATAGCGGCACATGGTGGTGCTGGCGCCGATCTGAATGTGTCCGATATTGAATTCCTTCATGCGCCGCAGCTCGGTTTCTGCGGAATTGATGGATTCAAAGGCATCCCGGACATAGCTGTAGAGCACCTCGCCCTCATCTGTCAGTGTGACACCCCGGGAGTTCCGCTTGAAGAGCTTGGTATCCAGACCGTCCTCCAGCTTCACGATGGATTTGGAGATTGCCGGCTGGGAAATATAGAGCTTCTTGGCTGCCTTGGAAATGTTTCCGCAGCTTGCTACCTCATAGAAAATTTTGTAGCCCGACAGGTTCTGATCCATAGCTAAATTCCTCCCCACGTATTCTGATAACCAAAAATCATAATACTTATTTAAATCATGTATTTGAATTATATCAAAAGCTTTGCTATCATGTAAACAGATTTCGGAAAAAACAAGCAGCACAGGGGTGTTTTCTCTTGTGCTGTTCATTTTCGCCCGAAAAGTATGATTGGATTCAGGAGAAGTACTATGGGAATGACGATGAGCCAGAAGATTCTGGCAAAGCATGCAGGGCTTGATGTGGTGACGGCAGGACAGCTGATCGAGGCCAACGTGGATCTTGTGCACGGCAATGACATTACCGCCCCGGTGGCGATTCGAGAGATGAAGAAGCTCAACAAGAAGGAGGTCTTTGACCAGGAGAAGGTGGTCTTTGTGATGGATCACTTTGTGCCGAACAAGGATATCACCTCGGCAAAGTGTACGCAGATGTGCCGGAACTTTGCGAAGGAGCAGGGACTCAAGAACTATTTTGACGTGGGAAAAATGGGCATTGAGCATGCGTTGATTCCGGAGCAGGGACTGATTGTGGCCGGTGAGCTTTCTGTGGGTGCGGATTCTCACACCTGTACCTACGGTGCACTGGGTGCCTTCTCCACAGGCGTAGGCTCTACGGATATGGCAGCCGCTATGGCCACCGGCAAGCTCTGGTTCAAGGTGCCGGCAGCCATCAAGGTGAATCTGGTGGGCAAGCTGAACAAGTGGGTCAGCGGCAAGGACGTGATCCTGCACCTGATCGGAGAGATCGGTGTAGACGGTGCCCTGTACCAGTCACTGGAGTTTACAGGCCCCGGTGTTTCCGAGCTGACCATGGACGACCGCTTCACCATCTGCAACATGGCCATTGAGGCCGGCGGCAAGAACGGCATTTTCCCGGTGGATGAGAAGACCATTGCCTATATGGAAGCACATTCTCAGAAGCCCTATACCGCCTATGCGGCAGATCCGGATGCAGAGTATGCGAGAGAAGTGACCATCGACCTCAGTACACTGAAGTCTACGATTTCCTTCCCGCATCTGCCGGAGAACACCCACGAGATCGGCAGCTTTGAGGAGATCACCATTGATCAGTCCGTCATCGGCTCCTGCACCAACGGCAGAATCCAGGACATTCGTGAGGCGGCAGAGATTCTGAAGGGCAGAAAGGTAGCGGATCATGTGCGCTGCATCGTGATTCCGGCTACCCAGGATATTTATCTGCAGGCCATGGAGGAGGGTCTCGTGAAGATCTTCATCGAAGCCGGCGCTGTGGTTTCCACACCTACCTGCGGTCCCTGTCTCGGCGGCTACATGGGCATCCTGGCACCTCATGAGCGCTGCATTTCCACCACAAACCGGAATTTCGTCGGAAGAATGGGTGACACCACCTCGGAGGTCTATCTGGCATCCCCGGCAGTGGCAGCGGCTTCTGCTGTGACGGGCAGAATTTCAAGTCCGGAAGAGCTTGGGCTTTGAGCAGACTGAGGAAATGAGAGGACAGGAGACAGATACATGAAGAAGGCAGAAGGAAGCGTATTAAAGTACGGCGATAATATTGATACAGACGTAATCATTCCGGCAAGATATCTTGCCATTCAGGATAAGGAAGAGCTGGCGAGTCATGCCATGGAGGATATTGATCTGGACTTTCGGAAGAAGCTGAAGGCCGGTGACATCGTTGTGGCAGGCAAGAACTTCGGCTGCGGCTCCTCCAGAGAGCATGCGCCCCAGGTGCTGCAGACCTCGGGTGTCGGCTGCGTGATCGCGGAGAGCTTTGCGAGAATTTTCTACAGAAATTCCCTGAACATCGGTTTGCCGATCGTCGAGGCACCGGAGGCAGCCAAGGAGATTCAGCCGGGTGATGAGATTGAGGTGGATTTCGACAACGGCCGCATCACAGACAAGACCACCGGCAAGCGCTATACCACAGCACCGTTCCCGCCCTTCCTGCAGAAGATGATCGAGCAGGGCGGCCTGATGGCATCCATCAATGCCAACAGCTGACAAAATAGAATCGACAGTACAACAAAGGGGACCCGGACATACAGCCCGGGTCCCCTTTGATTTTTTTCTTATTTCATCACTGCTTATTTCATCACCAGCTTCAGAAATTCCCGAAGATACTGAGCCGCTTTCTCGGCATCCTGAAAAAGTGCTTCGTCATAGAGTGCATACTGAACCTTTCCCTTGTACTCCTTGTAAAATACCGGTGTAAAAATCGGCGTGAGCTGCGGCAGAAAGAGGCCGGACTTCCTTTGATAGGCGGTTTTGGCCGTCGCCTTCACACGATGTGCCTTATCCACAAAGGCAGATACAGAATGATGGATGGCGGTATCCTCCAGGGGGAGATAATCGTAATTCTTGTAATCCGGAAAGAAATACTTGAGCTCACCGGAATAGAGCCGCACGCAGAGGTTCAGATGACTTCCTTCGATAGACAATGTGAAGCGCTCCTGCTCGAAATCCAGGGGCTTCGGCAGGCTGAGTTCACTTTCAAAGTGGAGATCCAGCACATGCCCGTCTCCTGTCGGCAGCGGAACCGTCGAAGCTTCTGTCAGACGGAAGGAGGCGCTGGGTAGATAGGCATAGGAGAGCATGGGCAGGAGCCGGGGCAGGTTCATGAGATCCTCGGCATTGTGCAGCAGAAGCAGTTCCAGCTTTTCTGTATCCGGCGTCTTTAGGTAATCCAGATAGACATAGATGAGCTCGCCGCCGCTGAAACGGTCCTCCCGGTCGATGCCCAGGAACTGTTCGCAGGTTTTCAGCTTGCAGTTCGGGAGCTGCAGCATTTTTTTAACGGGACGCAGCAGCTTATAGAGATCCAGGCTCTCCAGATGATCAAAGCGGTAGGGCAGCGTGTATTGCTGCAGAAGCTGTGTCAGGAAGGGAATGTCGAAGCCGTCGCCGTTAAAGGACAGAAGCAGCCGCTTTCCTTCCAGCAGCGAAAAAAAGCTGCGGAGAAGCTCCGGTTCATCCGCCATGCCCTCGGAGAAAAGCTGAATCAGCTTCCAGGAACCGCCGACATTATCCCAGATGACAACACCGATGAGATAGAGCCTGGCGCGGGCGGCACTGAGGCCGGTGGTTTCAATGTCGAAAAATGCCAGATTCTCCCGGGGCTGCCCGAGCTGCGCATAGTCAAATGTCTCATCTGCGGAAAAAAGCTGTTCTTGTCTGATCATGATCGCCTCCTGTATGCTTTGCTGCCTCTAAGTTTAAGAAAATCGTCAGGATCTGTAAAGGGCTTTGGCAGAGCGTGCCTTGCACGGACTTCGGAGATGTGTTAGACTAGTGCGGACAAAAAAATGTTTGGTGCTAAACTGGAGATGAAGAGAGATGATTCGATTTGTGCGGGGAATTCTCAGAGAGGTGAATGAGGGGCTTGTGGTGCTGGAGGCGGCCGGACTGGGTTACGGCATCCGGGTGCCGCTGTCTGTTCTGCCTGAGCTTCCGTCCATCGGTCAGGAACTGCAGATGTACACCTATCTGTCGGTACGGGAGGATGCCATGGAGCTTTTCGGCTTCCTGACGGCCGAGGACAGGGAAATGTTTGTGCAGCTGCTTTCTGTGAGCGGCGTGGGACCGAAGGGGGCACTGGGCATTCTGTCCGTGCTGCGGCCGGATGCGCTGCGCTTCGCCATTGTCTCCGGGGACAGTAAGGCCATTCAGGCGGCACCGGGAATCGGCAAGCGAACGGCAGAGCGCGTGATCCTGGACCTGAAGGACAAGGTGGATGCGGCAGCGCTTTCGGGCGTCGATGTCAGCGGCAGAGGCGCAGAGGGTGCTGCGGGCTTCGGAAAAATGCGCAGTGCGGCACAGGAGGCGGCCGAGGCCCTGGTGGCCCTTGGCTACAGCGCCGGAGAGGCGGAGCGCGCTGTCAGCAAGGTGGAGCTTACGGATGATATGACGGCGGATGATGTGTTGAAGCTGAGTCTTCGGCATCTGGCATTCTGACAGGCTGTCGGAGCGTATAAAGTATGGAACGAAGAATCATTACAACAGATGAGACCAATGAGGACAGAAAGCTGGAGCCGAAAATCCGTCCGCAGCTTCTGACAGATTATATCGGTCAGAGCAAGCTGAAGGAGATGCTGAAGATTTATATTACGGCAGCAAAGAATCGCGGGCAGTCGCTGGATCATTGCCTGTTTTACGGGCCGCCCGGTCTCGGCAAAACCACGATTTCGAATATTATCGCCAATGAGCTGGGGGTCAACATCAAGGTGACCTCCGGTCCGGCCATTGAAAAGCCGGGGGAAATGGCGGCCATCCTCAACAATCTTTCGGAGGGGGACGTGCTCTTTGTGGATGAGATCCATCGACTGAATCGGCAGGTGGAGGAGGTGCTTTACCCCGCCATGGAGGATTTTGCCATCGATATCATGCTGGGAAAGGATGCGAGTGCGCGTTCCATTCGTTTGGAGCTGCCTCATTTTACACTGATCGGGGCAACAACCCGGGCGGGACTGCTGTCGGCACCCCTGCGGGATCGCTTCGGCATTATCTCCAAGCTGGAATTTTACACCAAGGAGGAGCTGCAGCAGATCGTGCTGCGTTCGGCGGCGGTACTAGGCGTGGAAATCGACACAGAGGGGGCGGAACGCATTGCCCTTCGCTCCAGAGGAACTCCTCGATTGGCCAACCGCCTTTTGAAGCGGGTGCGGGACTTTGCAGAGATCAAGTACGACGGACGCATCACCAGGCAGGCAGCAGATTATGCGCTGGATATTCTGGATGTGGATAAGCTGGGACTGGATCAGAACGACCGAAGCTATCTGTTGACCATCATTGAGAAGTTCAGCGGCGGACCGGTGGGACTGGAGACGCTGGCAGCAGCCCTGGGGGAGGACAGCGGTACTCTGGAGGATGTTTATGAGCCCTATCTGCTGATGAACGGTCTGATCAATCGGACACCCCGGGGACGCGTGGCAACAGCAAATGCCTATCGACATCTGGGGCTTCCCTATCAGGCCACCTTGGTGCTATCATAGGAGACGTTTGAAACAACATTAGCTGAAATTTTTGGAGAGAATATGGCAGAGAGAAATACAGTAGAGGTAGTGATTGACGGCAAGATTTATCAGCTCAGCGGAGCAGAGTCGGAAAGCTATCTCCATGAGGTGGCAGGCTACCTCAACGGAAAGATTGCGTCCTTTCGAAAGAGCTTCAAGGGATACAACAAAATGGAGGATGCGCTGAAGTCCCTTCTTATGGAAATCAATATCTGCGATGACCTGTTTACAGAGCAGGACAAGGTGCGGCGAGCGCAGAAGGAGCTGGAGGAGCAGCAGAGAGAGGCGTACTCTGCAAAGCATGATCTGATCAATGTGCAGATGAAGCTAGAGGCGGCGCTGAAGCAGCTGGAGCAGACCCAGATGCGGCTGGCGGAGTTGGAAAAGGAAAGGAACCGGACAAGTCACAATTTCACGGCACCTTCTCCCGAAGCAAAGAGCTAAATCATGCGGGAAAGAGAGAAGAAAACAGAGCTTCTGGCACCGGCGGGTTCACTGCAGTCGGTGATTGCTGCGGTGAACGCGGGAGCGGATGCCATATACATGGGGGGACGGAAGTTCGGTGCCCGGGCCTTTGCGGAGTCCGCGGAGGCGGAAGAGGATATGGTGATGGAGGCCATTCGCTATTGCCATCTTTTCCATGTGAAGCTGTATATGACCGTAAATATACTCTTTAAGGATGCAGAGCTTAAAGAGCTTTTTTCATACATAAAACCCTATTACGAGGCAGGCGTGGACGGGCTTATTGTACAGGATCTGGGCGCGGCGCAGCTGCTGCGGCAGGCGTTTCCGGATCTGGAGATTCATGCCAGTACACAGCTCACCATAACAAGTCCGGAGAGTGCGCTGCTGATGAAGGAGCTGGGCTTTACCCGTGCGGTTCTGGCCCGGGAGCTGAGTCTTCGGGAAATTGCAGAGATTCGGCGGCAGAGCGGCATTGAGCTGGAGGTTTTTGTCCATGGTGCCATGTGCTACAGCTATTCCGGTGCCTGCTTTATGTCCTCGCTGCTGGGCGGACGCAGCGGAAATCGCGGCCGCTGTGCAGGAACCTGCCGGCTCTGCTATCGGGCTGCCGGCAAGAAGGGATACCTCCTCAGCATGAAGGACATGGAGACCATTTCTTTGCTGCCGGAGCTTATAGAGGCCGGTGCTTTTTCCATGAAAATCGAGGGACGCATGAAGTCCCCGGTATACACGGCGGGTGTGGTTTCGGTTTATCGAAAGTATCTGGATCTTGCCATGACGAATCCGAAGGGATATCGTGTGGCGCAGAGGGATCTGGACGTTTTGCATGAGATTTTTGACCGGGGCGGCGTGACATCTTATCTGAAAAAGCATAACGGAGCCGATATGCTGGCAACAGAGGAAAAGAGCTTCCGTCCGGCAAGAGAGGAAATTATTTCTGAAATTAAAAAGAATTTCCTTGAAACGAACCGCAGAATCCCGCTTGCGGCGGAGATCGATTTGTCGGAGGGACAGCCGATGCGGCTGACGGTATCCGCGGGGGCTGCGGCTGTCGGCATCCATGAGGAGGGAGAGGAGACGCGCCCGACGGTGGTGACGGTTTCTTCGGAGGAAATGTTGGCACGAGCAGACGGACATGCGGCGTCGGAGGAGGACATCCGAAGACAGCTGTCCAAGACCGGCGGAACGCCGTTTTATTTTGAAAGCATCAGGGTTAACCTAGCGGAGGGACTGTTTGTGCCGGTTTCGGCATTGAACAAGCTGCGCCGGGATGCCCTGCAGAGATATACGGAGGCGGAGCTTGAGAGTGCAGAGAGGCGCTGACAGAAAGCACAGCGGAGGCCGGAATACGAAGCACGATACAGGTGCGGGCAGGGCTCCGGCAGGAAAACAGAAAACAGGAAGGTTTCCGGTGCCGGCCTGGAAGCCTGCGGTGAAGGCCCTTCCGATGGCATTGCGGGTTTCGGTAGAGACGGAGGCGCAGCTTGCAGAGGCACTTTTGTCACCCCGGGTAGCGCTGGTTTATCTGGATGAGAGCATAGCGGAGGACAGCGTGCTGCCTCGGCTGCTGGAGAGTATTCGAAGAGCCGGGAAGCAGGCGGGACTTCGCCTGCGGCGCATACAGCGCCTGACGGATCCGGGCAGAAGCTCTATTCAGAATGTAGAGGAGAATCTGCCGTATCTGGATGCGGTGCTGGTGCGTACCCTGGACCAGGCGGTGCAGCTGCGAACCCTTCCGAAGGACAGTCGACCGGAGCTGGTTTTTGACTATACGGTTTACGGCTACAATCAGGCAGCAGCCGATTTCCTCTGTTCTCTGGGAGCGGATTGCCTAACGGATCCCATAGAACTGAATTTTCGAGAGCTTTTGACACTGCGTCAGGGAAGCTGCATTCCCCGGGAGCTTCTGGTTTACGGACACCTTCCCATGATGGTGAGTGCAAACTGTGTACATCGTACCACGACGGGCTGTGATCACAAGAACAGCGTCACAGCGATGAAGGATCGAATGCAGAAGAGTATGCCGGTCAGAGCCTACTGTAAGTATTGCTACAATGAAATTTACAATGCGGAGCCCTGCGTGCTATATGATCTGTATGAGGAATGTCTTCGACTGCAGCCCTGCAGACAGCGCTTTGATTTTTCAGTGGAGAACCGGGAGACTGTCCGGCAGATTCTTTCCGGCGCGGTGCCGCCTATGCTGACCCGAGGACATTTTCATCATGGAGTGGACTGATGGTAAATTTATTCACGACAGCAAGTCGATACATCTGTATTCTTCTGGTGGTGCTGTATACCTATTGTAATTTTCGCTATCTTTCTATACCGGATGAGGAGGATGCGGCACCGCTCTGCGGGTGGCAGTTTCGGATCATTCTGCTGATTCATTTTCTGTGTCATCTGGTGATTTTTCTGAATACCCAGGAAATGACGGTGCTTCCGCTGTACATGGCGGAGCTGGCCTTTCTGATCGGCTATCCGTCCGTATTCCGCCTGCTGTATCGGAATATGAATCGGCTTCTGATCAACAATCTCTGCCTATTTGTTTCCTATGGACTGATCATGCTGGAGCGGCTGGACATGAATAAGGCCGTCAAGCAGTTTGTGATCATAGTGGGGGCTGCGGTACTGACACTGGTGATCCCCTTTGTGATAGACAGGATCTGGGATCTGATGCGTTACCGCTACGTTTTTGCTGTGGTGGGTATCTTCATGCTGTTCACCGTCTTTCTGATCGGTGCCACCAGCTATGGGGCGAAGATGAGCATACAGATCGGCGGTTTTACCTTCCAGGCTTCGGAGATCGTGAAGATCACCTTTGTGTTCTGCGCGGCAGGTATGCTGGCCATGGCGGAGGACTTTCGTGAAATCTGCATTGCCAGCGGCTTTGCCGGTGCGCATATGCTGGTGTTGGTGCTTTGCCGGGATCTGGGCTCTGCCCTCATTTACTTCATGGCCTACCTGGTCATGCTGTTTATTGCCACGAATCGGAAAAGTCTGCTGGCACTGGGATCTGCTGCTGCGGCTTTGGCAGCAGTGGTTTCCTATCACCTGTTCAGTCACGTGCGGACCCGGGTCTTTGCCTGGCTGAACCCCTGGGCAGACATCGACAACAAGGGCTATCAGATTACCCAGTCTCTTTTTGCCATCGGCACCGGCGGACTGACGGGACTGGGGCTTTTTCAGGGACTGCCGAACCGTATTCCCATCGTGGAAAAGGACTTTATGATCTCTGCCATTTCCGAGGAGATGGGTGCCATTACAGCCATCTGTATTACCCTGCTGTGTCTTGGGTGCTTTATGCAGATGATGATGATCGCTACGTATATGGAATTTCAGTTTTACAAGCTGGTGGCAGTGGGACTTGCGTTGGAGTATATCGTGCAGGTGTTTCTGACCATCGGCGGTGCCATAAAATTTATTCCGTCCACCGGCGTGACGCTGCCCTTTGTGAGCTACGGCGGTTCCAGCCTTGTGGCCAGCTTTATCGTATTCTCCGTGATTCAGGCGCTTTATATTGTGCAGGGAAATGAAGATGAGGCGGATGCGGAGGCGGCATATGCCGATGAAACGCAAGGAAAATACAGCGAGAAGGACGGCAGATATCTCGATGATTAAGGAGGTGCGCGTATGAAGAACGACAGAAAACAGAAGCAGCGCGCGAACCGTCAGATTGTCGGCACGATATTCTTCTTCTCGCTGCTGTTTTTCGGCATGATCGCCTACATGGTATACTTCATTCTGGTGCAGGCACCGGACCTTATGGGAAATCCTTACAATTCCCGCATGGATGTGTTTAACAATCGGTATATCCGCGGAGAGCTGCTGGCAAACGACGGGCAGGTGCTGGCCCGGACGGATGTGGCAGAGGACGGAACAGAAAGCAGAGTATATCCGCTGGGGGCGCTGTTTGCCCACGCAGTCGGTTATTCCACGAAGGGAAAGACAGGACTGGAGGCAGTCAGCAATTTCTACCTGATGAAGTCCAATATGAATCCGCTGACGCAGGTGGTGAATGAGCTGACGGAGCAGAAGTCCCAGGGGGATAATGTCGTCACCACGCTGGATGTGGGTCTGCAGAAGACGGTAAGCGATGCGCTGGGAGACCGGCGCGGAGCGGTGGTCTGTATGGAACCCGGAACCGGAAAAATCCTGGCCATGGTATCCAAGCCGGGATATGATCCCAATTCCCTGCTTTCGGACTGGGATTCTCTGACAAGCGACAGCAACACCAGCGGAAACCTGCTGAATCGTGCGGCGCAGGGACTCTATCCGCCGGGAAGTACCTTTAAGATCCTGGTTGCGCTGGAATACATGCGGGAGCATCCGACAGATTATCAGGATTTCCGTTTTGACTGTCAGGGCTATTATCAGGATCCGGACAATCCGGAGCTGATTGTGCACTGCTATGACAATGAAGAGCATGGCACGGTAGATCTCGAAACGGCTTTTGCGGATTCCTGCAACGCCGCCTTTGCCAAGCTGGGAACGGAGATCGATGCTGGGAAGCTGCGGGAGCTGGCGGAAAGCCTGTATTTTAATGAAGACCTGCCCATCGCCATCACAAGCTCCCAGAGCCGCTTTAAGGTGACGGAGGGCGCGGATGTCTGGACCATGATGCAGACGGCCATCGGACAGGGGGAAACCATGATGAGTCCGCTGCACAATCTTCTGATTACCTCTGCCATTGCCAACGGCGGTGTGCTGCAGGAGCCTCAGCTACTGGAGCGAATTGAATCGGCGGACGGCAAGCTGGTGAAAAGCTTCGGGGAAGGTGAAACGAAGCAGCTGATGAGCGGTGAGGAGGCAGCGGTACTGGCTTCCTTTATGAGAAAGGTGGTAACGGACGGCACCGCATCAAAGCTGCGGACGGATGAGTATGCGGCTGCCGGAAAAACGGGCTCCGCGGAGTACAGCGATAACGGAAAGCTGAAAACCTATGCCTGGTTTACCGGCTTTGCGCCGCTGGAGAGCCCGCAGCTCGCGGTATGTGTACTGGTGGAGGACGGCGAAACCGGCGGTAGAACCGCGGCACCCATTGCACGGGCAGCTTTTGATTACTGGCTGAACCGTTAATTAAGGAAATGCTGCTTTTATCAGCACTTTACCATATCGTTAGACTGACTGTTTAGGGGGAATTTGAGATGAAACG
>CAVATZ010000011.1:0-43905 GCA_963591655.1 Clostridiales bacterium | reverse complement strand
GCTTATGGGCCGCATTATAAGTTATAACAAAAGAGGATGTCAAGCAAAAATTTTTTTAGATGTCTTTCGGACGTCCCGCATCATTTGAGACAAAAGAGACATCATCGTTTTATAGTAGCCGCTTATCCCACGTCCAGGCAGCTGCCGCCGATGAATTCCCGGACGATGGAGGTCTGGGGAATCCGCTCCGGGCTGATGGGAAGCACATAGTCCAGGAACTTGAGAAGCCGCTTCGCCTCCTGATACGCCGGAGAATCCTCCCGGATCTGGAAGAGCAGCGGCTGGGCATAGATCTTCAGCACCGGCAGCTCATAGATCATCGCAGAATTCACCATCACATCTGCTCTTTCCTGGTAGGGGAAAATATTTTCCTCCTCTCCCTTCCGGACATTCTTCCACATGAGAATCGTGCTTTCTGCGCTGTTTCCGCGGGTACGGTTGTCCCTCGTCATGCGGCGCAGAAGCCGGGCATCGGAGCTGGGAATACGGTTATGCTCATCCACATTCAGCTGGGTCAGCGCCGAGATGTAGATCCGAAATTTGGCGCTGTCCGGCAGGGCATAGCTCATCTTATCGTTCAGGCAATGGATGCCCTCGATCACCAGAATATCATCCTCCCTAAGCCGCAGCTTCTCCCCCTTGTACTCCCGCATGCCGGTGAGGAAATTGTAGCGGGGCAGCTCCACCTCTTCTCCGGCTAAAAGACGCAGCATGTCCGTATTGAACTGCGGAAGGTCCACACAGTCGATGGACTCGAAGTCATATTCTCCCTTCTCGTTCCGGGGTGTTTCGCTCCGGTTCCGAAAATAATTGTCCACGGAAATGGCATGGGGATGCAGCCCCAGAGCCTGCAGCTGAATGCTCAGCCGCTTGCTGAAGGTGGTTTTTCCCGAAGAAGACGGTCCCGCGATCATAATCAGCTTTTTCTTCTCATTGGCCACCCGCTGCGCGATATTGCCGATATTTTTTTCAAAAATCGCCTCCTGCATCAGGATCAGCTCATCGGTTTTTCCCGCAACAATCTGGTCATTCAATGCCGCAATGCAGGAGCAGCCGATGCTGCGGGCCCACACGGAGGAGCTGCGCTGCACCTCATAAAGCTTGTCCATGGGCTTGAACGCCGGCAGTCGATCCGGCGCCTTGGGTGTCGGCAGCAGCAGAATGAAGCCGTTGCCGTAGGGCAGCAGATCATAGAGCCGGATGCTTCCCGTATTGTCGGCCATATAGCCGTAAAAATAGTCCTTGAACTCTCCCAGCGCATACAAATTCACTCGGGAGGTCATGCGGTAGTGGAAAAGGTGCTCCTTTTCATGCATTTTGCACGCCCGAAAGAAACGCACCGCCTCCTCCGTGGACACGGACTCCTTCTCAATGGGCAGCCGGGCAGTCGTGTATTCCTGCATCTTTGCCTTCACCTGCTGAAGAAGCTCTGCTGCGGGCTGCTGCTCCCCCTCCATATAGCAATAGAAGCCCCCGCCCAGGGTATAATCCACCACCACATGGATGCCGTCGGGTCTTCCCAGGACCTCATGGAAGCCCTTCAGCATCATGAAAATCGCCGTCCTCTGGTAGGTCATCAGACCGATCTCATCCCGAAGGGTCACAAAATGGACCTCCATATCCTCCTGGGGAATCCGGCGATGGAGCTCATAGAGCCGGGAGCCGGACTGGGCCAGGAGAATATCACAGTCATAGTCCTTCTGAAAGGCCTCTGCCGCCTCCTGAAAACGAGTTCCTGCCGGAAATTCCAGCGTTCTTCCTTCTGCACTTATCTTCAAAGCTTACCTCCCGCTCCTTTATACCGCTTCCTCGGGGAAACGGACCTCTGCCTCCAGCACCTGCACGTCAGGGAAATGCTTTCGCATGTAGGCGGCTGCCGCCGGCACAAAGACATGCTCCAGCCCGTAGTGTCCCGCATCCAGCAGGCTGATGCCCGCTTCCACGTAGTCCAGTCCGTCATGGTGTCCCATGTCCCCCGTCAGAAAGGCATCAACCTCACAGCGAAGCACATTCCCCATCTCGCCTCTGCCGGAGCCGGGACAGCAGGCCAGCCGGCGGATTGGACGTCCCGCATCATAGAAATTGACAAAGGGAAGACCGAAGTGCTGCTTTACATACAGTGCCAGCGCACCGGCAGACATCGCCTCCGGAAGCTCCGCCACAAAGCCGATGCCGTAGCGGCTGCTGATTTCCCGGCCCTCCGCCCGGGCCTCCGCGATGACAGCATTATCCTCCTGATACAGAGCGGGCTCCATAGGACCGAGATTCTGAAGCCCCAGCTGCCGGCAGACCAGATCGCCCATGCCGCCGGGACAGCTGTCAAAATTGGTATGCATCGCATATACCGCCACATCGTTCCGGATCAGCGTCAGCAGCTTCCTGCCCAGAGGCGTCTCATCATTGATCTGCTTCACGGCATGGAACAGAATCGGGTGATGGGTCAGAATGAGCTCCGCACCGGCATTGACAGCCGCCTCCACCGCCTGCTCCGTCGCATCCAATGCCACATATACCTTCGTGATCTCCCGGTCGCTCCGGCCCACCAGAAGTCCGGGATTGTCCCAGTCACAGGCAGCCTGCCGGGGCGCCAGGGCCTCCAGCTGCCGGATAATTTCCTTCAAAATCATGCATACACCTCCATGGCGGCACAGCAGTCCTCATAGGCCTGCCGAATCTCCGCCTGCTCTGTTTTTTCAAGAATGCCTTCGTAGCGCTGCTTTTCCCGCTGCAGAAAATCCAGCAGCACCGGATCCCGCCGACTGAGCAGCAGCCAGCCGTAGGTATACAGTATCCGTTCCGGCAAAGCAGCCGCGCGGCTCTCTCCCAGCGCCTCCAGCGCCCCGGAAAGACCGCTGCCGCCCTGACGCAGCGACATGACCACATAGTACTTGCCCTCGTCCCGGAGCATCACCTCGTCCGTCCACTGAAGCCCCTTCTGCAGCAGCTTCTCCCGCACATGGGCAATGTCGGACTGGGGAGAAAGAATGAAGCGGGAAAAGTCCGCTTCCCGCCCCTCCAGAATCCGCAGCATCAGCTCGCCGCCCATGCCGGCCAGAATCACAGTCTCTGCCTCGCCGTTCTGCACCGGCTGCAGGCCGTCCCCCAGCCGGGTTTCGATGCTGTCCGCCAGTCCCGCCCGGGAAATGTTGGCCTTCGCCTGCTCGAGGGGACCCGGCCGCACATCACAGGCCAGCACCCGTGCTGCCTTTCCCCGCTCCCGCAGGGCAATGGATACATAGGCATGATCACAGCCGATGTCTGCCGCCGTGCGGCAGGGCGGCACCATCTCCACGATCTGCTCCAGTCTTTTCGGTAGTTTCATCATCGTCCTCCTGCTTCTACAGACGCAGACTCTCAATCTCCGACTGCTCCTTGAAAAGCGCCGTCAGCTTCTGACCGTCCGTCTCCGCCTCTATCTGCGCATTCAGGGCATGCAGACGGATGTTTCGGATAATGTCTTCGAGCCCTCGTTTAAAATCGTATTCGTTGATGTCCTCCGGCAGCAGATTTCCGTTGAACATGGCCACCACCCGCTGGTAGGCCGCCTCGTCCTCCCGGAAGCTGTCCAGAATCTGGTTTACCGGCTGCTGCGCATAGACCATCCCCAGCACCCTCCGGCAGATTTCGTCGGAAATGTCCTCCTCCCGAATGTACTTCTTCACCAGCTCTATGATCTCCGGCTTCTCGGAAAGCCAGGTGATGAGCTGCCGCTCCGACTTCTGCACCGCGGTCTCCGGCTCCTTTTTCTTCCCCCGCTCCGGCCGATCGAAGTAATCTGTCTGGGCATAGGTCTTCTTCTGGAAGGGCGAATTCTGCTGATTCATTTTCTGCAGCACCAGCCGCCGCAGCCCGCTGTAGTCGATCATTTGCTCCCGGGCCACCGCCTTCATGTAATTTTCCTGCTCAAGGGGCTCCCGGAAACGACAGAGCATCTCCGCGATCTCATTGATATAGGCAGTCTGACCCGCAGGATCCTGCAGGTCATAGCCGCGCTTGATCGCCTCGGCCTCCCAGAGAAAGGCATTCCTTGCCTCATCGATGCGCTCCTGGAATTTCTCCGCCCCCTCTGCCTTGATAAACTCATCCGGGTCCTTATGGGGCTTCACATTGATGACCTTAGATGTAATGCCGGCGGCCCGCAGGATCGGAATGGCCCGCCGGGCAGCCTTGACGCCCGCATTGTCCGAATCGTAGGTCAGCAGCACCTCATTCACATAGCGCTTCAGAAGACGCGCCTGATTTTCCGTCAGGGATGTGCCCAGGGAGGCCACCGCACACTGAAAGCCGGCCTGGTGCATGGAAATCACATCCATATAGCCCTCGCAGAGGATCATATAGGGCTTCCGGGCCTTCCGGGCAAAGTTCAGCCCGAAAAGATTCCGGGATTTGTCAAAAAGCTTGGTTTCCGGTGAATTCAGGTACTTCGGCTCACCATCTCCCATGACCCGGCCGCCGAAGCCGATGACCCGGTTGTTGTAATCCATGATGGGAAACATGACGCGGTTAAAAAACTTGTCGTAGACGCCCCGCTCCGAAAAGCTGAAGAGGCCGCTTTCCCGCAGCAGCGCATCCGAAAAGCCCTTCTGCCGAAGATACTGATACAGGCCGTCCCGATTCTGGTCCGCATAGCCCAGCCCCCAATGGGTGATGGTGTCATCCCGCAGTGCCCTGCCGCGCAGATAACGAAGGCCGAGCTCTCCCGCCTTGGTTTTCAATGCCCTGTAAAAATAAAGGGCTGCCGCCTTGTTGATCTCCAGCAGCTGCCCGCGGATGTCCCTGTCCTGCCGCTGTCCGGCACCCTCCGGCCCGCTTTCCGGCAGCGTATAGCCCACCTGGTCCGCCAGCCGCTTCAGCGCCTCCTGAAAGGTAATATTCTCATAATCCATCAGAAAGCGAAGGGCATCTCCTCCCTTGCCGCAGCCGAAGCAGTAGAAAATCTGCTTCCCCGGGGCCACGGAAAAGGAAGCGGTCTTCTCGCCGTGAAAAGGACAGAGCCCGAAATAGTTGGCGCCCTTCTTCTTCAAGGCCACGTAATTGCCGATGACGTCCACGATATTGACCCGGGAGCGCACCTCATCCACGATTTCGTCTGAATAATACAAGTCCCTCTCCTCCGCTTACGCTTTTTGCCAGCCCCGCGGTACGTAGTACTCACAGAACTTCGCCGTACAATAGTCGTCCGTCATGCCGGCAATGTAATCGCAGACCACCCGCTGCCGTGCCGCCGTCTCGGCTCTGGCGCTGCCCGGCAGGTCATGCCGCACCCGGGAAAGCCCCGCCGAAAGCATTCGCACATACTCCTCGGTCATGCGGTCCGGATGGTCCATATAAAACTGGAACAGCAGGCGGATCATGTCGTGCACCTTCCATTCCTCCCGCTTGGCCTCGCCGCCCGTGTATACATTATCAAACATCCACTGGCGGAGGCCCGTCATAGCGCACAGCACCTCAGGATTCATGGATAATGTCGGCTGCCCCAGGGATGCGAAGATGACGCCGCGGATCATGGTGTTCAGTCTGTCCTTTACGCTGTGGCCCAGCACCCGGGTGAATGCCTCCGGCAGCTGTTCCTCGCGGAAGAGACCGGCCCGGATGGCGTCGTCAATGTCATGGTTGATGTAGGCAATCTTGTCCGCAAAGCGCACCGCCTGCCCCTCCAGGGTACGGGGATGACCGCTGGTTTTGTGGTTCCGGATGCCGTCCCGCACTTCCTTCGTCAGATTCAGGCCCTGACCGTTCTTTTCCAGCACCTCCACTACCCGGACGCTCTGCTCCACATGAGAAAAGCCCTCCAGGCAAAGCTCATTCAGCACCCGCTCTCCGGCATGACCGAAGGGGGTATGCCCCAGATCATGACCGAGGGCTATGGCCTCCGTCAGATCCTCATTCAGCCGCAGCGCCTTGGCGAAGGTGCGGGCGATCTGACTGACCTCCAGCGTATGGGTCAGCCGGGTCCGGTAGTGGTCTCCCTCCGGGGCAATGAAGACCTGGGTCTTGTGCTTTAGGCGTCGGAAGGACTTACAGTGGATGATACGATCCCGATCACGTTCATAAACCGGGCGTATATCATCCTGGGGCTCCGAACGGTCCCTTCCCTGGGAATCCGCAGACAAGGCCGCATAGGGCGACAGTGTCTGCCGCTCCAGGGCCTCCAGCTCTTCTCTGATGCTCATGACGGCCTCCCTTCTTAAAAAATCCGAATCATGTTTTATAGTATAGCATACCTGTTTGTGGTGTGGAACAACAAAGAAGGCTTTGCTTACCGCCGAGTCCGAATGATAAAAAAAGGCAGATTCCAAATGGAATCTGCCTTCGTGCGCCCTCAGGGACTCGAACCCTGGACAAATAGATTAAGAGTCTACTGCTCTACCAACTGAGCTAAGGGCGCGCACTCGATGCGACTGGATTCGAACCAGCGGCCTCTGCGTCCCGAACGCAGCGCTCTACCAAGCTGAGCCACGCATCGTTATTTGGTTGTTTTCGTCGCCGCTCATCGGCGACAGGTGATATAATACTACGTCGGGGCAGAACTGTCAACAAAAACTTTGAAAAAATTCCAAGAATTTCGATCCCGCATTCCGACCTATAAAAACGAAGAAGGCCTTGCTCACGCAAAGCCTTCGATCCGCCCGTCGATACGACATCAAACGAGCCGTCTGATTACGCCTCTTCACCACTCTCCGGCTGCTCAGCATTTGCCGGCTCTTCTGCCTGCTCCGGCTGTGCTGCTGCCTCGGTCTGTCCGCTGAAGGACTGGGAAAGCTCCCGACGATTGGTGCTGACAATGTCATAGGTGCCCTTCAGAGAGGTCATCAGATCATTGAAGCGGCTCTGTGCGCCGTCCATGGAATGACTGAGAATCGCCTCCAGGCTGGCCAGCATATCATCTGTATAACGGATGGCATTGGTGCGAATGCTGTTGGCATCGGACACTGCATTGTTCACAATGGTCTCTGCCTGATTCTGGGCCTGCTGCACCAGTGCATTGGCCTGGGCATACGCCTGCTGCATGATCTCATTCTCAGACAGCATCGCCTCAGACTTCTGCTTCGCGTCAGACAGAATGCTCTCTGCCTGGCTCTTGGCATCGCTCAGGATGGCATCCTGCTGGGAAATGATCTTCTGATACTTCTTGATCTCATCCGGTACCCGCAGACGAAGCTCCACCAGAAGCTCCTCCATCTCTTCCTTATTCACAAGAATCTTTGTGTTGGACAGTGCCTGGTACTTGCAGCTGTCAATATACTCCTCGATCTCTCCGATCAGCTGTTCAATTCTGCTCATTTATCTTCACACCTCACCCTGCGATTTCATACTTTCCTGCTTCAGGACAGCCTGCTGTGCTCTTCGTTCCTGCATTCTCTCCTCTGTACGCCTGGCCACAAGCTCCGGCACAAAGGTACGGATATCTCCGTTATAAGCGGCAATCTCCTTCACCATACTGGAGCTCAAATAGGAGTACTTCAGATTGGTTGTGAAGAATATTGTGTCAATGTCCGGTGCAATCGCCCTGTTGGTCTGCGCCAGCTGCAGCTCATACTCGAAATCCGTCACCGCACGCAGTCCCCGGACAATGACGCCGGCACCGCACCGGTGCGCATAATCCACTGTCAGGCCATCGAAGGATCTGACCTCTACATTATCCATCTCACAGGTCAAATCCTGAATCATTTTAACACGTTCTTCCATTGAAAACAATGGACTTTTTGCGCTGTTGACCAGCACACCGACGATGAGCCGGTCCACCACCTGCGCACTTCTCTTAATAATATCCAGGTGCCCGAATGTCACCGGATCAAAGGAACCCGGATAGAGTCCTATCTTCATTTCCTACCCCTCGTGCGGCACTGCCCTTCTGAGAAAGGCATGCTTATTTGTCTTGTACAGCTTCTCCCGGACAATTTCATAGCCCAGAGACTCCAGATCCGTGAAGTCATCCTCCAGAGCTCCCTCCACGATGAAGAGTGTGTCATCGTCCACATAGTCCATATCGCGAATCAGGCGAAGCGCCTTTCTCTCCAGACCGTTCTGGTAGGGCGGATCCATGAATACGATGCCGAAGCGGTAGCCCTTTCCCTTCAGTCGGTTCAGTGCCGTCATATAGTCTCCGGAAATCACCTGCGCCCGGTCCGTGAAACGGGTATGCGCCAGATTTTCGTTAATGCAGGCTGCCGCCTTCGGATTGTTGTCCACGAAAACTGCCCGCCGGGCATCTCTGGACAGCGCCTCAATGCCGATACCGCCGGATCCCGCAAAGAGATCCAGGAAATCGCAGCCCGGAATATCGAACTGTATCATATTGAAAAGGGTTTCCTTGATGCGGTCTGTGGTAGGACGGGTGTCCATGGAATCAATGGTTTTCAAGGTCAGTCGTCTGGCACTGCCGGCAATTACTCTCATATCGTATCCTTCCTCTCATTTGTCCCTGTTATCATAAGTATCCGTTTCCGGTTTGTAAAGTTTTTTCCTGTGTCCAGTCTCTAGAGCACATCACTCTCCGTCAGGTAATTCTCCAGCTGCTGCCGGAGCAGCATATGCTCCGCCTTCCGAAGCTCCGGATCCTCCGCAAGAAGCGCCCGGGCATCCTCCGCTGCCGTTTCCAGAAGTTCGCGATCCTCGTAGATATCCGTCATGGAAAAGTCCAGCTCACCGGACTGACGGATCCCCAGCAGATCGCCGGGCCCCCGCAGCCGAAGGTCCTCCTCCGCGATCTGAAAGCCATCATTGGAATGAGACAGAATTTCCAGTCGTTTGGCAGAATTTTCCGAATGCTTCGCATCCACAAAAATGCAATAGCTTTGCAGATCGGAGCGGCCCACGCGGCCCCGAAGCTGATGCAGCTGGGCCAGCCCGAAGCGTTCCGCATTTTCTACCAGCATCACCGTGGCATTGGGCACATCCACACCGACCTCCACCACGGTGGTGGACACCAGAATGTCAATTTCCCGCCGCAGAAAGCGCAGCATAATTGCTTCCTTTTCCTGCGGCTCCAGCTTTCCGTGCAGGCCTTCGATGCGTATTTCCGACGGAAAGAACCGCCGCAGCTTAGCAGTCGTATCCGCCACATTCTCCAGCTCCAGCGTGTCATTTCCCTCAATCATGGGGCAGATCACATAAGCCTGCCGGCCGGCCCGCAGCTCCCGGTAAATAAAGCGGCAGGCCTTCTCCCGGTCCGAAGCCGGGATCACCGCATTCTTAATGGGCAGCCGGTTCGCCGGACGTTCCGACAGCCGCGATACCCGACAGTCCGCGTAGAGAAGCTTCGCCAATGTGCGCGGAATCGGCGTGGCGGACATGCCCAGCATATGCGGCACGCCTCCCTTTTCTGACAGGGCCTTCCGCTGCCGGACGCCGAAGCGATGCTGTTCATCCGTGATCACAAGGCCCAGGCGATGATACTGCACCCCCTCCTGGAAAAGGGCATGGGTTCCCACGATCAGGGCCGCCCGCCCGTCCGCTATGGCCCGACAGCATTTTCCTCGCTCTGCTGCCGTAAGAGACCCTGTCAGCAGCACCGCCTCATACGGAAGTGCATTGGCACGCAGCAAGGCCTGCAGCTTCTCATAATGCTGTACCGCCAGGATCTCCGTGGGGGCCATCAGCGCGGCCTGACAGCCGTTCATGGCCATCTCCAGCATGGCCAGCATGGCAATGATGGTTTTTCCGGAGCCCACATCGCCCTGCAGCAGCCGGTTCATCACCCTGCCGGAGGACATATCCTCCCGTATCTCCGCCAGTGCCGTCCTCTGTCCCTCCGTCAGCGCGAAGGGAAGTGCCTGCATGATTCCTTCCAGCGCCGGCTTCCGCGCGGTCACAAAATCAGAGCTCTGCGCCTCCCGCTGATTCCCCGCCAGCATGCCCAGCGAAAACAGCAGCAGCTCGTTAAAGCTCAGCCGCTGCCGTGCCCGCCGGAAATCCTCCATGGTCCGGGGGAAATGTATGGCCTCTATCGTTTCCATCATGGTCGGGAGGCCGCGCTTTTCCCTGAGCAGGGCCGGCAAAAAATCCTGCTGCAGAAGAATTCCCCGGGGATCCGATGAAAGACCGCCCGCCGTCAGCAGCGTCATGGCCTGCTGCACGCATTTCCGGATCAGCGCGTTGCTGATGCCCTTGGTCTGGGCATACACCGGTTCAAAGCTGCCGACCTTCCGGGCATAGTCCTCCGGTGCATAGAGCTTCGGCTGGGTCATGCACAGCTGTCCCTGGTAACGCCCCACCTTGCCGTAAAACACGAAGCGCCTGCCTGCCCGCAGCTGCCCCTTGAGGAAGGGGGCATTGAACCAGATCAGCCGGATACTGCCGCTGTGGTCCCGGAGACTCAGACTGATGGTTTTTCGGCCATGGGCAGAGAACAGAACCGCGTCCTTCTGCAGGCTGCCGTCCAGCGCCTGTACTTCTCCCTCCTCCAGCGCACCGATCTCCCGGGGCGCCGGAAAGCTCAGGTAGGACTGCGGGAAATACCACAGCAGATCCATCGGCTCCCGGATCCCCAGCTTCAGAAAAAGGGCTTCCGTTTTGGGACCGATCCCCTTCAGTTCGCTCAGCTTCATTTGCATCCTCCCGCGCTGTGCCCGCAAGCCAAGCTTCCGCTTAGCCCGTCAGATAAAGAATCCCCCTCCGAACCGCCGGGCACGGAGGGGGTACATTCTTTTACTGCTGTTACTCTGCCGAAATGAAGTAGTAGTAAACCGGCTGTCCGCCGTACTGCATCTCCACCTCCACATCAGGGAAGGCATCCTGCAGAAGTGCCGTCATGGCCTCTGCATCCTCCGCGGAGACGTCCTGACCATAGTACAGGGTCGCAATCTCGGAATCCTCCGTCAGCAGCGCTGCCAGTGATTCCTTCGTCACCTCCTGCAGCTCCTTGCCCACAGCCAGGAGACCCTGATCACCGATGCACATGATATCGCCTTCATTGATCTCATGTCCCTCAATGGTGGTGTTCCGTACAGCGTAGGTGAGCTCTGCGGAGCGCACCTGAGAAAGGGCTTCCTGCATGGCCGCCTCATTCTCCGCCGGCTCTGCCTCCGGGTTAAAGCCGATCATGGCACTGATGCCCTGCGGAATCGTCTTGCTGGGAATCACGTGCAGATCCTTGCCCTCCAGCAGCCCTGCCGCCTGGTTGGCCGCCAGGATGATGTTCTTATTGTTCGGCAGCACATAGATATGCTCTGCGTTCAGCTTCTCCGCCGCCTGCAGAATGTCCTCCGTGGAGGGGTTCATGGTCTGTCCGCCGGAAATGACATAATCCACGCCGATCTCCTCGAAGATCTCCTTCAGTCCGTCACCCGCGCAAACCGCGATGAAGCCGTATTTCTTCTTCGGCTCCTGCTTTTCCTCCTCCAGCTTCTCCATAGCTGCCAGCTTGGAGGCATCCTTAATCAGTGTCTCATGATGCTCCAGCCGCATATTGTCCACCTTCATCTTGGAAAGATAGCCCAGCGTCAGGCCCTTCTCGAAGGCATTGCCCGGGTGGTTGGTATGCACGTGCACCTTAATAATGTTCTCATCCGAGAAGCAGACAATGGAGTCGCCCACGGTATTCAGCCAGCTGCGAAGTCCCTCCACTTCCTCATCACTGAATTCGTGATCTCCGTTTACCATAAACTCTGTGCAGTAGCCGAACTTAATGTCTGCTGTGGAAATCTCACCCCGGGACTTGCGCTCTGTCGGCGCCGCATTTCCCTCCTCCGAGAGATCCAGCTCAAGGGTCTCACCGGAAAGAGAAGCCAGCGCTCCCCGCAGAACCGTCATCAGTCCTTCTCCGCCGGAATCCACCACACCGGCCTCCTTCAGCACCGGCAGCATTTCCGGTGTCTTCTGCAGTACGGCCTCACCATAGGCAATGACCTCCCGCAGCAGCTCCTGTGTATCCTCCCGGGAAACCGAAAGCTCTGTGATCCGGTCTGCCATTCCCTTGGCCACCGTCAGAATGGTTCCCTCCTTCGGCTTCATAACGGCCTTGTAGGCTGTCTCCACGGCTCTGGAAAAGGCTCTGGCCAGTACCAGACTGTCAATGCTGCCCTCCTCACGGATCTCCTTTGTGAATCCGCGAATGAGCTGCGACAGAATGACACCGGAGTTGCCCCGGGCGCCCCGCAGGGAGCCGCTCGCCATGGCCTTCGCCACATTTTCAATGGTGGGCTCCTCGATCTCTGCCACGTCCCGCGCCGCTGCCATAATGGTCATGGTCATATTGGTACCCGTATCGCCGTCCGGCACCGGGAACACATTCAGCTCATTGATCAGCTCCTTATTCTGCTGCAGTCTGGCCGCACCGGCCAGAAAGGCAGCCTGCAGCTGCTTTGCATCTATCTGCTTACCCAAAGGTTTAATCCTCCTTCATATCCTTTCTCTCAGTCAATGACTCTGACGCCTTCAACAAAGACATTCACCGTACGAACATGCATGCCCGTGTACTCACTGACCTTGTAGCGCACATTTTCCACCAGATTGTCCGCAACAGCCTGAATGCTGACGCCATAGGCCACAATCACATGGAAATCCAGGTCGATTTCATTGTCCTGAATCATCACAGAGATTCCCTTCGTCAGACTTTCCTTCTTGAGAAGTCGGGCAAAGCCTCCCTCCTTCACGGAAACCTTCGCCATACCGACAATGCCGAAGCACTCCACCGCAGTGGTACCTGCATAGGTAGCCACAACCTCCGGGGTAATCTGGATCTGCCCCATTTTCGAAGCAATCGTTCCCTTCATATATACCTCCAAGCCTATCACGCAAAATTTTCCTTATCCATTATACGCGATAATATATGTTTAAAGCAAGAAAAAAGGCATCACGACTTACATCGCAATGCCCTTGTAATCATTCAACATATGATGCAGACAAATTAAGCATTACCTGCAATCGCACGCTCAACTTTTCCGGATCTTAAGCAGGAAGTACATACATACATCTTCTTTGTACCGCCATCTACCTTTACTCTAACTGACTTAACGTTAGCCTTCCAAACCTTGTTGGATCTTCTATGTGAATGGCTTACCTGATTACCGAAGTGAACTGCCTTCTCACAAATTGCACATTTAGCCATGGTTGCACCTCCTTCTTACAAAATACCGCCGCTCAAATCGCGACTCACATATGTTATCAAATATAGGCACGGATTGCAAGCACTTTTTAAAATAAATGCTCGCACTCAAGAAATCGTCTCTTTTGCGCCCTTCTCCAGCATCGCCTCCGCCTCTGCCTCAGCTTCCTTGGATACCTTGTTTCCGCCGGTAAAGCGGTCCAGAAGCTCCGGCACCATGTCCAGAAGCTTCGTCATGGTGTCCTGGTTTTTCACATTCACCAGCTTGCTCTTTCCGTTCTGCAGAATCAGAATCGCAGTGGGTGTGATCCGGGAGCTCATGGCACCGGCGCCGGCGTCTCCGTTCCCCTTTTCCTTCTTCTGATCAAAGCCGCCGGCACCCATGCCGCAGCTCACCTCCATCAGCGGAATCAAAGTGGCGTCCCCCACCACGATAGGCTCGCCCACCACCGTCTTGGAGGTCACAAAGCCGTCCATCCCCCGGAACATACTCTCAATCAGATTCGTCACATTGCTGTTTTCCATCCTCTTTATCTCCTCCCAGAAGCAGTGCCCGGATCTGCCGGTTCAGCAGCAGCCGTATCGCAACCATCAGAACATGCCAGAGCCGAATGTAGCCCCGCACATGAAGCTCACCATCAAAGCAGTCCTGTTCAAATTCCGGATACAGGGCAAGCTCCTTCCCGTAGACCGGATAAAAAATACTCAGCAGAGACAGCAGTTTTCCCATCAGGTAAGGGTCCGAAAGCCCGAAGCGCAGACTGCCGTAAAGCCTCCGAAAACGTCCGTGCCGCAAAAGATACCCCGCCTCCCGCAGAACAAGCTGCAGACTTTCCCGGTTCTCCGCCTCAGACAGCCAACGGGCGACACGCTTCAGCTCAGTCCTGCTCATGCTTTTCTGTCTCCTTTACGGTATAGCGAAGGACCCGCAGACGATAGCGAAAGCCATCCCCGTCGTAGTCCCCCCGCAGCTCTGCCGCCCGAAAAAGCCAGTGCAATGAAAACTGCGCATGCCCAGCTGCCACCTCCTTTCGCTCCAGATCCAGGCTGTAGCGCAGCGGCACAAAGAGCAGCAGCAAAAGCACCAGCAGCAGAAACAGCAGAAGTCCCAAAAGAAAAAGGAGCAGAAACTTCAGAAGCATCATCAGCATTTCTGAACCCCCTCCTCCCGAAGCATTCTCTGGATCAGCCGCAGTGCCTCCGGATACCCGTAGGCCAGTCCCAGAATCTCCACATCCTCCGTGTCCAGCCGCGGGTTCAAAAAACTCACGGAATTCCAGATTTCATAGAGATTCGGCTTTCTCGCCGCAGTAACAATATAGCAGGCCGGCTGCCAGCGCCTTTCCCGGAGATTCTCCAGAAGCTCCGCCCGGCGCTGCCAGGCATGCGGACCGTAATACATCGATTTTGAAAAAATCATGCGTTTTTCTCAGACAAAGCGATCCAGGATCATATCCCGTGCGATCTCCAGTGCCTTTTCCGTGGTTTTCTCGCGAATTTCCCGGCGATCTCCCTCAAAATGGCATTCTGTGACCTTTGTCTTCCCCTTCACACAGACCGCAATGTAAACCAGTCCCACCGGCTTCTCCTCCATGGCATCCGGTCCCGCATTTCCCGTTACCGCAATGCTGAGGTCCGCCTCAGACTCCATCAATGCACCGAGAGCCATTTCCTTCGCACACTGGGCGGATACAGCACCCTCCTTCCGCAGGGTGTCCTTTTTCACAGAAAGCACCCGCTTCTTGGCCTTGTTGGAATAAGTCACAAAGCCAAGCTTAAAGCACTGGGACATGCCCGGTACCGAGGTCAAGGCTGCCGAAATCAGGCCGCCGGTCAGGCTCTCTGCCGTGGTCACCGTCAGACCCTGGTCCATCAGGAGTGCCGCCACCTGCTGCTCCATGGGCGCATCCGCATTTTCCAGAGCTTCCGGCTTCTTCAGCAGAGCCTTCTCCTTCTTCTCCTTATCCTTATCCTTATCCTTTTCCTTCTTCTCTCCCATTACATGCCTCCCTCCGTGATCACACGGATATTCTTCACGATATAGTCAATCAGTGAAACAATGGTCAGAATCAATGCTGCCGCTGCGAAAACCAGGGTCAGCGTCTGCAGGCAATCCAGGTTCAGAATCAAAAGAATGACAGTGATCATCTGGGAAACGGTCTTGAATTTGCCCCACCAGGAAGCCGCAATCACAATGCCGTTGTCGGATGCCACCAGACGGAATCCGGAAATGATAAACTCTCTTCCTATAATAATGATGACATACCAGGCCGGCAGCTGCCGAAGCCCCACCATACAGATCAACGCCGAGCAAACCAGCAGCTTATCCGCCAGGGGATCCATGAACTTGCCGAAATCTGTCACCAGGTGATCCCGCCTCGCAAGATACCCATCCAGAAAATCAGTGAATGAGGCAATGCAGAAAACCACCAGTGCTGCCAGCCGAAGGCTCTGTACCGTGCCGTCCTTCAGCAGCAGAAGCAATACAAAAACCGGCACCATCAGCATGCGTAGCACAGTCAGCTTATTGGGCAAATTCATAGCATTTCTCCTATCAGATCATAGCCATCCGAAGACACGATCCGTATATTCACCATATCTCCGGCCATCAGGTTCCGGTTTTCTCCCCCATCCAGATACACAAAGCTGTCGATATCCGGGGCATCCATATAGGATCTGGCGACGTAAACGTGATTCTCCGGATCATAGCCGGAAATCATCACACGAAGAGACCGTCCGATCTGCTCCTCGGCCTTCTCAAAGGCGATGCTCTGCTGCAACGCCATGATGGCATCCTGCCGCTGCTGCTTCAGCCGTTCCGGAAGCTGGGGTTGCATCTCGGCTGCCGGGGTGCCCTCCTCCTGAGAATAGGGAAATACCCCCAGACGGTCAAAGCGTTCCTCGATCACAAAGCGCTTAAGGATATCGAAATCCTCCTCTGTCTCTCCGGGGAAGCCGGTGATCAGCGTGGTCCGCAGCGCAATGTCCGGAATCCGCTCCCGCAGCATGGCGATCTTCTCACGAAGCTCCGCCTCCCGGGTTCTCCGGTTCATGGCCTTCAGGATACGGTCGGAGGCATGCTGGATGGGAATGTCCAGATAATGACAAACCTTCTGGTTTCTCGCGATGGCCTCCACCAGTGCCTCATCAATTTCCTCCGGGTAGCAGTAGAGGATGCGAATCCACTCCAGCCCCTCCAGAGAAGACAGCCGGTCCAGAAGCTCCGGCAGTGCCTTGTGTCCGTAGAGATCCATGCCGTATAACGTGGTTTCCTGGGCCACCAGGATCAGCTCCCGGGCACCATTCTCCACCAGAGATGCCGCCTCTGCCAAAAGACTCTCCATGGGAACGGAACGATAGTGTCCCCGCAGCTTCGGAATGATGCAATAGGTGCAGTACTTGTCGCAGCCCTCTGCAATCTTCAGATACTGGGTGTAGCACTCGCCGCTTTCCACGCGCTTCAGCTGCCGGTCCAGCTTCTCCACATACTCACTGACGCTGATGACCTCATCCACCTCCGGCAGCTCCTTCCGGATTTCATCCCGGTAGCGCTCCACGAGACAGCCGGCCACGATCAGCTTCTTGAGCTTGGCACTTTCCTTGTATTCACCCATCTCAATGATGGTATTGATGCTCTCCTCCTTCGCCGGTCCGATGAAGGAGCAGGTGTTGATGATGGCCAGATCCGCCTCCTCCGGGTCGTCCGTGACCTCGGAGCCGGGATACTGCTCCAGCAGGCCGCTGAGCAGCTTTTCTGAGTCTACGCGGTTTTTATCGCAGCCCAGAGAAATCATATAAAGCTTCATCAGGCCTCACTATCTGATGCGTAATCATCTTCGCTGGAGCCGCCCATATCGGAGCTGTCCTCCTCGATATCGTCGTCTTCCTCTCCATCCTCGGACACATAGCGTGAGAAATCTTCCTTCTCGATCTTCACGGAAATCGGCTCGTCATCCTCTTCCGATCCCTTCTCGATGGTCACTGCGTTCTTGTAAATCTCGTCAATGGCAATGGACAGCGGCTTCTTGCCCTCCTCGTTGGGAAGCAGGGGCTCATCACCGTCGATGAGCTGCCGTGCTCTCTTCGCACTGGCAATCACCACGGAAAATCTGGACTCTACCTCATGTGCACCGTCCTCTGCTCCGTTGTTCAGAGATCCGATCAGATCATTGTATGTTGGACGTAACATTTTCTATCCTCCTCAGTTCTTTTCTGATGTTTTCTATAATGTCTAAATGTACGGATGCCCGTTCATGGCTCGCACTGATAAGATTATGCAGTTTTTCCGTACAGCTGTCAATATTGTCATTGATCAGGATGAAATCGTAAGCTTCCACGCCCTCGGACTCTGTAATGGCTCTCCGAAGTCTGGCATCGATGACCTCCTCTGTCTCCGTTCCCCGTCCGATGAGGCGATTCCTGAGCTCCAATGCACTGGGCGGAGCAATGAAGACCAGCAGCGCCTCCGGGAATTTCTGCTTGATCTTCAGGGCACCCTGAATTTCAATTTCCAGAATGACATCCTTTCCGGCATTCATCTGCTGCTCTACAAAGCGGCGCGGTGTGCCGTAGTAGTTTCCCACATACTGCGCATACTCCACCAGCTCGTCCTGGTCGATCATTTCCTCGAATCTTTCCTTGCTGACAAAGAAGTATTCCTTTCCATCCTCTTCACCCGGACGCGGATCACGGGTTGTGGCAGAAATGGACAGTGCATAATTGTCATAAAGCCGTGTCAGATTCTTCATAATGGTGCCCTTGCCGGCACCGGAAAATCCGGACACCACCACCAGTATTCCTTTTTCCATAGACTCTCCCTAATTACTGTAATGTATGAGTAACTGCGGATTGCTTCGTGCTGTGCACTCCCCCTGTTACTCTATGTTTTGCACCTGCTCCCGAATCTTCTCGATCAGGGTCTTCAGGTTAATGGCATCGCCGGAAACGATCAGATCATTGGCCTTGGACAGGGTAGTGTTGGCCTCCCGATTCATCTCCTGGGCCAGGAAATCGAGTTCCCTGCCGACCGCACCGCCGTTCTGCAGCTTTTTCCTCATATTGGAAATGTGACTCCGCAACCGCACCAGCTCTTCATCCGTGCAGACCTTGTCCGCATAGATGGTGACCTCCTGCACGATCCGCTGCGGATCCGCCGTGCTGCCCAGCATTTCCTCCACCCGATCCCGCAACCTCTTCTCATAGGCTGCTGTGATCTCCGGGGCTCTGGCTTCAATCCGGCCCACAATCTCCTCCATGCTGTCCAGCTTCTGCAGAAGATCCGCCCGCAGATTGGCGCCCTCCAGCTCACGGTTTGCCACGAACTGCTGCAGCGCCTTCTCCAGCACCGGCTGCAGCCGCTCCCAGAGTGCGCCGTCGTCCTCGGATTCCTCCGAGAGCTTCAGCACCTCCGGCATCCCCGCCAGCTGCAACGCCGTCACCTTGTTCTCCACGCCCAGGGCCTCGGAAAGCTTCTTAAGAGATGCATAATACTCCTCTGCCAGCGCCAGGTTCAGCCTGAGGCTCTGTCCCTGATCCGTAAACTCCTCACAGGTGATATATAAATCCGCCTTTCCTCTGGCGAGATACTGCCGCACCAGACCCCGGATCTGAGCCTCCAGCGCATTCAGCTTTTTCGGCATTTTGATGTTCAGATCCAGAAAACGGGAATTCACCGACTTCAGCTCCGCCGTTATGCGGTATGCTGCCTCATTGGCCTCTGCACGGCCAAAGCCGGTCATACTCTTCAGTTCCATCCGTTGCACCACTCCAATCCGCAATTGCTTGCTTTTTCTTCGCATTTGAACTAGATTATAAGGCATTGACTCTGGCATTTTCAAGGATATTTTACAGGAGGTACTATGGCATACGACGGACTGGTGGTCAGCGCAGGCATCAAGGAATTCCGGGAGAAGCTCATCGGCGGCAAGGTGGCCAAAATCACGCAGCCGGAGAAGGACGAAATTCTGCTTCTGATCCGCAATCAGCGGGAAAACTATCGGCTTCAGCTCTCCGTGAACCCGTCACTGCCGCTCTGCTGCTTCACAGAAGAAAACAAGTCCGCACCGGTCACTGCCCCCACCTTCTGCATGGCGCTCCGGAAGCACATCGGCAACGGCACCATTCTCTCTGTCCGTCAGCCCGATCAGTCCCTGCACGCCGCCGGTCTGGAGCGTGTCATCCTCTTTGAAATCGAGCATCTGGACGAAATGGGGGATCTCGGAAAGCGCATTCTGTCCATCGAGCTCATGGGCAAGTATTCCAACATTATCCTGCTGCGGGAGGACCTCACCGTCATTGACGCCATCAAGCGTATCTCCGTTTCCCAGTCCTCTCTCCGCGAGGTGCTGCCGAACCGTCCCTACTTCATTCCGGATGCCAAGGGAAAGCAGAACCCGCTGGCATTGACCAGGGAAAGCTTCATCACCCTGCTGAGCGCCCAGCCGGAGCCGGTTTTCCAGGCCATTTTCCACAACATCACCGGCCTGAGTCCCCTGACCGCGAACGAAATCTGCTTCCGCGCCGCTGTGGATCCGGATCTCTCTGCCAACTGCCAGCCGCAGGACGCCCTGTCCCGGCTCTACGACAGCTTCTGGTCCATCATTTCCGAGACGGTGCTGGAGGGGAAGCCCCAGCCGAATATTGTATACAAGGATGGACAGCCCCTGGATTTTTCTGCCATCCATCTGCGGCAGTTTGAGGATAATGTCGGCTGCCGCGAGGAATGCTTCAACTCCATGTCCACGGTGATCCGCCGCTTCTATCAGGCCAAGGACAAGGATTCCCGGATCCGTCAGAAATCCACGGACCTCCGAAAGGTGCTGAACACACTGCTGGAACGCTGCAGCAAGAAGCTGGCCATTCAGGAAAAGCAGCTGAAGGACACCGCCGACAAAAACAAATTCCGGGTATACGGCGAGCTCCTCAACACCTACGGCTACTCTCTGCAGGGCGGCGAGGATAAGCTGACCTGTGAAAACTACTACGACGGGAAGGAAATCACCATCCCGCTTCGGAAGGATCAGAGCGCCCAGGAAAATGCTAAACGCTATTTTGAAAAATATGACAAGCTGAAGCGTACCGAAGAAAATGTCACTCAGCAGCTGACGGAAACCCGGCGGGAGCTGGAGCACCTCACCTCCATCGAAACCGCTCTGGATCTCGCGGACGGCGAGGGCGATCTGCGGGAAATCCGCCGGGAAATGGCAGACTTCGGCTTCATCCGGAAAACCCAGAGCAAGGAAAAGGTCCGGGTCCAGGACAAGTCCCAGCCCTACCACTTCCTGTCCAGTGACGGCTACGACATCTACGTGGGACGCAACAATTATCAGAATGAATACGTCACCTTCAAGCTGGCGGAGGGCGGTGATCTGTGGCTCCATGCCAAGAACATCACCGGCTCCCATGTTATCGTAAAAACCGGCGGCGCCGCCTTTGATGATCTGCCGGACCGCCTTTTCGAGGAGGCCGCAGAGCTGGCGGCATGGTTCTCCTCCCATCAGAAGGATGCCAAGGTGGATGTGGACTATACCATCCGGAAGAACCTCCGGAAGGTCCCCAATGCCGCACCCGGTTTCGTGATCTACCACACGAACTATTCCGTCACCGTAAGCCCCCGGCTCTGCCTCACAGAGGTTCCGGAAAAATAGTGTCAGTCCAGTCCCAGTGGATTAAAAAAGAAGGCCCTGCCAATCGCAGGACCTTCTTCTTTATTACCGCATGCTATTAATCATTCTCTTCTTCCCAGTTGGTGTACACGTTCTGTACATCATCGGAATCGTCCAGAAGCTCCAGTGTCTTGCGGAGGTTCTTTACGGCCTCCTCATCTGTCACAGATACATAGTTCTGGGGCAGCATCACCACATCAGCCTCCGCCATGGGAATGCCCTGCTTCTCCAGGTTCTCACGAACCTCCGGGAAATCATTGGGAGCGGTCAGGATCACGTAGGAATCCTCTTCCTCCTGGATATCCTCTGCGCCGGCTTCAATGGCCAGATCCATGAGGGTATCGAAGTCCTTGTCCATGTCCTCCATCTCTTCCTTGTCCAGGATGATCTGTCCCTTCTCATCGAACATGAAGGCCACCGCACCCGGTGTTGCCAGAGAGCCCTTGCCCTTGGAGAACGCTGCACGCACATCAGCGGCTGCTCTGTTCTTGTTGTCTGTCAGCACCTTGACGATCATCGCCACGCCGTTCGGGCCGTAGCCCTCGTACTGCATCTCGGAGAAGTTGTCTGCCTCCATGGAGCCGGCAGCCTTCTTGATGCCGTTGTTGATGGTATCGTTGGGCATGTTGTTGGCCTTCGCCTTGGCAATGACAGCAGCCAGCTTGGAATTGTTGTTAGGATCCGGGCCGCCTTCTCTCACAGCCAATGCAATCTCATGGCCGATCAAAGTGAAGATTTTGCCCTTAGCGGCATCATTCTTCTCCTTCTTTGCACGAATATTGGAAAATTTTGAATGTCCTGACATATATTACTCTCCTAACTCTTAATGATCTCGGCTTTCCGCCGCTCAATTTACATGGTGAACTGTACCATCATAGACCAATTTTTATGGAAGCGCAAGCCCCGCGGCAGGGATTTTCTACAGGAAATCCTCATAAAGCTCGTCATAGGCGTTATGTGCCCCGACGATGCCGCCGTTCCGAATGTAGATTCTGGGCACCCGCTTTCCGATGTCACAGAGCACCTCATAGCGGAACAGGCCGAATTTCTCCCAGTCATACAGGGTGATTTCTTCTTCCCCGTCCCGGCCCAGCAGGGTGGCCACATCATTGATCTTGACACCAAGTCCGGTCACATCCACCATGAGCTGGTCCATGCAGACCCGGCCCAGCTGCCGGCAGCGATGCCCGTGAATCAGCACCTCGGACTGATTGGAGAGGGCCCGGGGATAGCCGTCCGCGTAGCCCACCGGCAGCGTCGCAATCTCCATCTCCCGATCCGCTGTGAAGATACTGCCATAGGAAACCGTCGTCCCCGCCGGTACCGTCTTCACATAGGAAACATTGGCCTTCCAGGAAAGGGCCGGCCGCAGATGGATCCGCGTTCTGTCCACCTCTCCGGAGGGATACAGTCCGTAGAGGGAAATGCCGTCGCGCACCATATCCATCTCCGTTCCCAGCCCCTCCAGGATGCCGGCAGAATTGGCACAGTGCTTCACCGGGATATGAATGCCGCGTTGCTCCAGCGCTTCCGTGAAATTCATAAAACGCCGGTACTGCAGCTCCGCAAAGCGCTTGTCCGACTCGTCTGCCGACGCAAAATGCGAGAAAATCCCCTCCGCACTGAGATGCGGCAGCCGGGCGATGGCCTCTGCCGTGGCCACCCCCTCCGGATCCTCCGCCAGGATACCGATTCTGCCCATGCCCGTATCCACCGCCAGGGTGATCGGCGCGATGATCCCCAGCTTTTCCGCTGCCTGATCAATCTTTTCCGCCTGGGCCACCGTGAATACAGAAGGCATGATGTCCTGCTCCAGCATCAGGGTATAAGAGGATTCCGGAATCACACCGAGGTTCAGAATCGGCTTCCAGATCCCGTGCCGCCGCAGAATGCAGCCCTCCTCTACCGTAGCCACCGCATACATATCCACCAGATCATCAATGCTTTTGGCCACCGCCGGTGCTCCGTGTCCGTAGCCGTCGGCCTTCACCACGGCGCAGAACTGCATCTCCGCCGGAAGTGCCCGCCTTGCCTCTGTTATATTTTCCCGAATTGCATCCAGATCCACCACCGCATAGGTTCTGTCGTAGATCAGATCATTCCTAAAGTTCATTTTCAGCCTTTCCAGTTCAATTACAAGTGTCTTTCTATCGCAAGCCCGATCTCTGCCGCCGTATCACCGGCCAGCACCGCATGCTCGCCGAGCCGCACTGCCGCCCGGTTGCCGGCCTCCACATGCAGAAGCACCGACAGCACCGCCGCCGTATACAACCGCTCTCGACAGACATCCTCATCCTCCTTGTCCTCACCGGCAGCCAGAATTTCGTAGATGCCGGCGCAGAGACCGCTGAGCACATCGCCGGAGCCGCCCTTGGCCAAGGCAGGAGCACTCTGCAGGCTGCGGAAGCAGCTGCCGCTCTTTCCGTCCACGACAAAGCTGTGGGCCCCCTTCATGATGATCACGCAGCCCAGCCGTTCTGCCAGCTCTGCCGCAAGCTCCTCCGGCGCCGCCAGTACCTCCGCGAGATTCCGTCCCGTGAGCCGGGCCATCTCCATGGGATGGGGCGTCAGCAGCAGCGGCTGAGATAATGCCTTCAGGCTCTCCAGCCGGGCCGGCTCCGCCGCCAGCAGATTCAGGCCGTCCGCATCGATCAGGCAGGGAATCCGCTTTTCCCCGGCAGAAGCCCGGGAAAGCAGCGCCGAAAGCATTGCCCCGGCGGTACCGCTGCGGCCGATGCCGGGTCCCAGCACCAGAAAATCCGCCCAGGAAAGCGCTTCCCCGCAAAGCTTCGTCAAATCACTGCCTTCTCCGTAGCAGGCTACAATGGCCTCCGGCAGCAACGTCTGTAGTATAGTGCGGTTGTCTTCTGCTGTCAAAAGCTTTATGAGCCCCGCCCCGGCACGGTAGGCCGCAAGCCCCGAAAGATAGGCGGCGCCGCTCATGCCGGGAGAACCCGCCGCGATCAGCACCTTGCCGTAGGTTCCCTTATTCGCCTCCGGCAGCCGATGCTTCAGCCGCCGAAAAAATATCTCCGCGTTGCTTTCCGCATTAAGCATTCTGCTCTCCCTTCCGGCCCTCCAGTACGGCGAAGGCCATCACCAGCTCCCGGGTGTCGGAAATGCTCACGGACAGCGACTGTCCGCCCAGCGCCTCATACCGGGCCAGCGCACCGCCGTACAGCTGCACATAGGGCGCCCCCAGCTCGTTCCTCAGCACCTCAATGTCCGGCAGCGAAAAGCCGCGGATGCCGGTGCCGAAGCATTTGGAAACTGCCTCTTTAACGGCAAAATCGCCGGCAAGCACGGAATTTCTTCCGCCGGCCTGCCGACGCTCCTCCTCGGTAAAGATACGTTCCAGTCTGTTTCCCTGCTTCAGATGCTCCATGCGGCAGATTTCCAGAAGATCACAGCCTGTTCCGATCACCATATTCAGTCCTCGTCTTCCCGGTAAATCTCGCCCACCCGGTAGGAAAGGCGCATCAGCGACTCAGAAAGATGCACGTTCTCGATCACGATATCCCGCGGCACTTCAAGATCCACATGAGCAAAGTTCCAGATGCCCACAACGCCGTCGGCGATCAGCTGCTCCACCACCTTCACGGCCGGGTTTTTCGGGATACAAATGGCCGCCATCTTTACATCATAGCGCTTCACGATCTCATCAATCTGCTCCATGGGATATACAGGAATACCGCCGACCTCGGTGCCCACCACTGCGGGATCAATATCAAAGATGCCCTTCACGATAAAGCCGCGCTTCCGGAAGTTCGTATAATTTGCCAGCGCCTGTCCCAGATGTCCGGCACCCACAATGATCATATTGTGTTCACGATCAATATTCAGAATTTTAGCAATCCCGTCATGAAGATTCCGGATATTGTAGCCGTAGCCCTGCTGCCCGAAGCCGCCGAAGTTGTTGAGATCCTGGCGGATCTGGGAAGCGGTCAGATTCATCCGCTTGGAAAGCTCGTTGGAGGAAATCCGCTCTATTCCCTGGTCCATCAGGTCCTCCAGATACCGATAATATCTCGGCAGGCGCAGAATTACGGCCTGGGAAATTTCCTTTTTTGCCATATTTACACAACACCTCTTTTCGTTTACTCGGTTTTTACACTTGTTAAGAATTATACAAGTATGTCATTTTTATGTCAATCGCAAAAGGACCGCCACCCCGATTTGGGCGGCGGTCCTTCCTGTTCTTAATCGTGTTCAGCTTAGATCTTCGGTGTTCTGTACAGAATCTCGTGACGCTCCGGTCCGTTGGAGACCATGGTGATGGGTGTCTCAATCTGCTGCTCGATGAAATCGATGTAGCGCTTGCAGTTCTCCGGCAGCTCCTCGTAGCTCTTGATGCCGCGGATATCGCAGTTCCAGCCCGGCAGTGTCTCATAAACCGGCTTTGCCCGGTGCAGCTTCGTGGTCACAGGGAAGTCTGTGGTCACCTCGCCGTCAATCTCATAGCCTGTGCAAACCTTCAGCTCCGGAAGATAACCCAGTACATCCAGCACGGTCAGAACCGCCTCGGTGGCACCCTGCAGCTGGCAGCCGTACTTGGAGGCCACGGCATCATACCAGCCCACTCTTCTGGGACGGCCGGTGGTGGCACCGAACTCACCCTTGTCGCCGCCGCGCTTTCTCAGCTCATCCGCCTCATCGCCGAAGAGCTCGGAAACGAAGTCTCCGGCACCTACCGCAGAGGAATACGCCTTGGTGACTGCCACAATGTCCTTGATCTCATAGGGCGGCACACCGGCACCTACGGCACCGTAGCCGGCCAGCGTAGAGCTGGAGGTAACCATCGGATAAATACCGTGATCCGGATCCTTCATGGTACCCAGCTGACCCTCCAGGAGGATGGTCTTGCCCTCCTTCAGGGCATTTCTCAGGAAGCGGGAGGTATCGCAGAGGTACGGTGCGATCAGATCTCTCTGGGCATGCATCTCCTCCAGCAGCTCCTCATAGCTCAATGCCGGCTGATGATACAGTCCCTCCACCAGTGCATTCTTGATCTCTACCACCTTGTGGAGCTGCTCGGTCAGAACAGCCTCATCAAAGAGCTCGTTCACCTGCAGACCGATCTTCGCAAACTTATCTGAAAAGAAGGGAGCGATGCCGGACTTGGTGGAGCCGTAGCTCTTGCCTGCGAGGCGGGCCTCCTCCAGTGCATCCAGCACCGGATGATAGGGCATCATCACCTGCGCACGATCGGATACCAGAATCTTCGGCATCGGAACACCGGCATCTGTCACATCCTTCAGCTCCTTCACGAACTTACGAATGTCCAGTGCCACACCGTTGGCCAGCACAGAGGTGGTATGATCATAGAAAACGCCGCTGGGCAGAAGGTGCAGTGAAAAACGGCCATAATTGTTGATGATGGTATGACCCGCATTGGCACCGCCCTGGAATCTGACAACGATGTCAGACTTCTCGGCCAGCATATCCGTGATCTTTCCCTTGCCTTCGTCTCCCCAGTTTGCACCTACAATTGCACGTACCATATACTTACTCCTATCAGCTCGCCTTTTCAGCGGCCGGACGCACCGGCCTCACCGGATTCGCAGAGCCTCTGCATTGTACCGCCCCTCGTCGGCAGTGCGGTCACTTTTTTCTGGTCAGCTTTGTGAACCAGATATAAATATAAATTACCGCCGGGAGTACCATCAGGGCAAACAGCACCGCCAGAAGATGCTCCGGCTGTGCCCCCGTGAAGGCCAGAAACAGAAGAAGCAGCAGAAGCAGAGCGATCAAAATGAGGGCACCAACGGCCAATGCTCTCTTCAGCTTCATCCATATCCTCCCGTACTGTTCTGTAATTCCGTCAAACGGGCGACCCGCAAGCCAAGCTTTCGCTGAGCCCGTTTGACAATTTCCAGCCGACGCTGAAAACAGGTATAGTATAGATGATGTATTTCCGCTTTGCAAGCCTTAAACTTTGATCTCCGCGGTCATGCCCAGCAGCTCCTCATTGGCATCCAGAATGGGCTTGATGACCTCTTCCACGAATTCCTCCACCTGCTTCGGTGCCCGGCCCACATATTTCTCCGGCTTCATGGAGGCCTTCAGGTCCTCTAAGGACATATGGAACTCCGGATCTGCTGCGATCAGCTCCAGAAGGTTGTTGTCCTTTCCTTCCTCCTTCACTGCCTTTCCGGCCTGCATGGAGAGCTGACGGATCTTCTCATGAAGCTCCTGCCGATCGCCGCCGGCCTTCACCGCATCCATCATGATGTTCTCTGTGGCCATGAACGGAAGCTCCGCCATGAGGTGCTTCTCGATCACCTTCGGATATACCACGAGGCCGTCCACCACATTGAGATAGAGATCCAGAATGCCGTCAATGGCCAGGAAGCCCTCGGGAACGGACAGACGCTTATTGGCAGAATCATCCAGTGTACGCTCAAACCACTGGGTAGACGCCACCAGCATTGGATTCATCAGATCGCTCATCACATAGTCGCTGAGGGAGGCAATTCTCTCGGAGCGCATGGGATTCCGCTTATAGGCCATGGCACTGGAGCCGATCTGGTGCTTCTCGAAGGGCTCCTCCACCTCCTTCATGTGCTGCAGCATGCGGATGTCGTTGGTGAACTTGTGCGCGGACTGGGCAATGCCGGCGAGCACAGAAAGCACACGATAGTCTACCTTTCTGGAATAGGTCTGGCCGGACACCACATAGCAGGACCGGAAGCCCATCTTCTCGGCAATCATCTGATCCAGCTGACGGCACTTGGCATGATCGCCGTCAAACAGCTCCAGGAAGGAAGCCTGGGTACCGGTGGTTCCCTTGGAGCCCAGAAGCTTCAGAGAGTCCAGTACATACTCCAGATCCTCGAGATCCAGCACCAGCTCGTTGAGCCAGAGGGTTGCACGCTTTCCAACGGTGGTGGGCTGTGCCGGCTGGAAATGGGTAAATGCCAGTGTAGGCAGATCCTTGTACTTCACGGCAAACTTGGACAGCTCATTGATGACGTTGATGAGCTTCTTCCGCACGAGACGAAGGCCCTCCCGCATGATGATCATATCGGTGTTGTCACCCACATAGCAGGATGTCGCGCCGAGATGAATGATTCCCTTCGCCTTCGGGCACTGCTGACCGTAGGCATAGACATGGCTCATCACATCGTGACGAACCTCCTTCTCCCGGGCCTCCGCCACCTCGTAGTTGATGTCATCCTGATGCGCCTTCAGCTCCTCGATCTGCTCCTCTGTGATGCCCAGTCCCAGTGCGCGCTCACTCTCTGCCAGCGCGATCCAGAGTTTCCGCCAGGTTCTGAACTTGAAATCCTGCGAAAAAATATACTGCATCTCCTCGGAAGCGTAGCGTCCGGTCAGGGGGCTTGTATAACGATTATGTTCTGCCATTGTTCTCTCCTCTTATTTTATCTGTTCTGGGATAATGTCTTCACTTCAGCTTACAGGGCATCCTGCATACTGTAAAGGCCCGGCTGCTGATCCTTCAGGAAGGCCGCCGCCGTCATGGCACCCTTGGCGAAGATGGCTCTTGAGTAGGCGGTATGATTTAATGTGATCACCTCGTCCTCACCGGCAAAGATCACATCATGCACACCGGGAATGGAGCCGCCGCGCACCGCACTGATGCCCAGCTCCTCATGGGGACGGGCCTCGCTGCGCTGTGATCTGTCATAGACATACCGGAGCTTGCCCTCCAGGGCTTCATTCACCGCATCCGCCAGGGCCAGCGCCGTGCCGGAGGGGGCATCCTTCTTCCGATGATGATGCTGCTCCACAATTTCGATATCGAAGCCCTTCTCATAGAGCTTCTCTGCTGCCACCTGAACCAGCTGCAGCAGCAGGTTCACGCCGATGGACATATTGGCGCTGCGGAGCACCGGAACCTTTTCGGAAAGTGCTGAAACCTTCGCAAGCTGTGCCTCGCTGAGACCTGTGGTGCAGAGCACCAGGGGCTTCTTCACGGACTCTGCATACTCCAGCAGACTGTCCACTGCCGGTGCCACAGAGAAGTCGATGATGGCATCGTAGTCAGCGGGTACATCCGCGAAATCGCCGTATACCGGAAATCCCTCATGCTCCGGCACATCCCGGCAATCCTTTCCGGCCACAATCACAAAGTTCTCATCCCCGGCCACTGCCCGGGCAACATTTTCTCCCATCACGCCGAGGGCGCCATGGAGCAAAAGCTTCGTCATATCTTATCCTCTCTCTAAAACACGCGAAGGAGCAGAAGAGGATCTCTTCTGCTCCCTGTATCGTCAAAAATTACAGCAGTCCGTAGCGGACCAGCTCCTCCCGGAGCTTTGCCTGATTCTGGGGCTCCATCTCTGTCAGCGGAAGCCGCATCGGGCCGGCATTCATGCCCATCAGGTTCATAGCCGCCTTCACCGGAATCGGATTCACCTCCGAGAACAGCGCCTTGATGAGATCATAGGCCCGAAGCTGCTCCTTCAGCGCAGCCTTCACATCACCGGCAAACCAGCTGGCGCACATGTCATGCACCTGCTGCGGTGCAATGTTGGACAGCACGGAGAAGACACCGGCACCGCCCACGGAGAGCACCGGGATAACCTCATCATCATCGCCGGAGTACAGACAGAAATCCTCGTCCACCAGCGTCATGAGCTTTGTGGTCATGGAAATGTTGCCGGTAGCGTCCTTCACACCCACGATGTTCTCTACATTGTTGTAAAGGTAAGCCATGGTTTCCGGCTGAATGGTCACACCGGTTCTGGACGGAATGTTGTAGAGGATGCAGGGGATCTTCACCTTGGAGGCCACTGCCGTAAAGTGCTGAATGAGGCCGCCCTGGGTTGCCTTGTTGTAGTAGGGTGTCACCAGAAGTACACCGTCTGCCCCCGCCTGCTCTGCCTGCATGGACAGCTTCACTGCCGTCTCTGTGCAGTTGGAGCCGGTTCCCGCGATCACCGGAACCCGATGGTTCACCTTTTCGATGGTGAAGCGAACCACATCCATATGCTCCTCTTCGGACATGGTTGAGGCCTCGCCTGTGGTGCCGCAGGTAAGGATGCAGTCTGTACCGCCTGCGATCTGGAACTCGATGAGCTCGGCCAGCTTGTCATAATTTACAGATCCATCCGCATTCATGGGAGTTACCAGTGCGACTCCCGCGCCCTTGAAAATTGCCATACAAAACCTCCTGCCTGTCATGATGTATACATTGTAGCACACTCTGTCAGGTTTCACTAGACAGAACAGCCAACTCAGTGGACCCCCCTCACGCTGGGCGCCCCGATAGCCAAGCTATCGCTGAGCCCAGCGTGTTATCCCTGTTTCCGAGCGAATCCCGCTCTCTTTCTCAGCACCGGATCCAGGATCTTCTTACGGATACGCAGGTTCTCCGGGGTCACCTCCAGCAGCTCGTCGGTATCGATGAAATCGATGCACTGCTCCAGAGACATGATCTTCTTCGGCACCAGCTTCAGCGCCTCATCGGAGCTGGAGGTACGGGTATTGGTCAGGTGCTTGGTCTTGCAGACATTAACCTCAATGTCCTCCGCCTTCGGGCTCTGACCAATGATCATGCCGCCGTAAACCTTCTCGCCGGGTCCGATGAACAGTGTGCCGCGGGCCTGGGCCTGGAAGAGACCGTAGGTTACCGCCTCACCGGCTTCGAAGGCAATGAGGGAGCCCTGATGACGGTAGCTCAGCTCACCCTTGTACTCACCGTAGCCGTCAAACTCTGTATTCAGGATACCGTTTCCCTTGGTATCGGTCATGAACTCGCCGCGGTAGCCGATGAGACCTCTGGAAGGGATCTCAAACTCGAGACGGGTATAGCCGCTGGCCAGCGGGCTCATGCCGTTCAGCACGCCCTTTCTCTGGGTCAGCTTCTGGATCACAGAGCCGGTGCACTCGTCCGGTACGTCAATGTAGGCGATCTCCATGGGCTCCTGCTTTCTGCCCTGCTCATCGGTCTTGTAGATAACCTCTGCCTTGGAAACCGCGAACTCGAAACCTTCGCGGCGCATGGTCTCTACCAGCACGGAAAGATGCAACTCACCACGGCCGGAAACCTTGAAGCAGTCAGCGGTAGCAGTCTCCTCCACACGGAGAGACACGTCGGTGTTCAGCTCGCGGAACAGACGGTCACGGATGTGACGTGAGGTCACAAACTTACCCTCTGTACCGGCCAGCGGAGAATCGTTGACCATGAAGTCCATGGAGATGGTGGGCTCGGAAATCTTCTGGAAGGGGATGGCTGTGGGGTTCTGCTCGGTGCAGATGGTATCACCCACATGCAGATCCTCGATACCGGATACGGCAACGATGGAGCCGTACTTGGCCTCCTGTACATCCACTCTCTTCAGGCCGTCAAACTCATAGAGCTTTGTGATTCTGACCTTCTTCCGCTTGCTGGCATCATGATGGTTCACCACCAGAGCCTCCTGGTTCACGCGGATGGAGCCGTTCTCCACCTTGCCGATACCGATACGGCCCACAAACTCATTGTAGTCAATGGTGGACACCAGCATCTGTGTGGAGGCCTCCGGATCACCCTCCGGTGCCGGGATGTAGTCCAGAATCGCATCAAAGAGCGGCTGCATGTCTACATCCGGATCCTCCATCTTGTTCTTGGCAAAGCCGGCCTTGGAGGAAGCGAAAAGGAAGGGGCAGTCCAGCTGCTCATCGGAAGCGTTGAGGTCCATCATGAGCTCCAGCACCTCATCCACAACCTCCTCCGGTCTCGCCTGGGGCTTGTCGATCTTGTTGATGACCACCAGCACCGGCAGACGCAGATCCAGGGCACGCTGCAGCACGAAGCGTGTCTGGGGCATGGGGCCCTCGAAGGCATCCACCAGAAGGATGGCACCGTTTACCATCTTCAGGATACGCTCCACCTCGCCGCCGAAGTCCGCATGGCCCGGGGTATCCACGATATTGATCTTGACGCCCTTGTAGCTGACGGCCGTGTTCTTGGACAGAATGGTAATGCCTCTCTCCCGCTCAATGGGGTTGGAGTCCATGACACGGATACCCACCTCCTGATTGTCGCGGAAGGCGCCGGACTGCTTCAGAAGCTCGTCCACCAGTGTGGTTTTGCCATGGTCAACGTGGGCAATGATGGCTACGTTACGAATGTCTTCTCTCTTTTCGATCATCTTTTCATCCTCATCTATTTTGATTCATTGTATCCGCTTGGCGAAAAATCCTACAAATTATACCACCGGGCCTTTTCAATTGCAAGGGTCACACTTCCCAGTGAAAGGGCCTGCACCTGCTTCTGAAAGGCCGGAAGGCTCTCCTCCGGCACCAGCCAAACAGCCTTCACCTTCTCCTGGTAGTCACAGCTCTCCTCCCGGATGCCCAGCTTCTCCGCCGCATACTTCAGCTTTCCCACCAGCGTGTACTCCAGCTCGGCGGAGGCCCGGTAGCCCTGCACCGCCGTCATGAGCACCGCATTCTCTACCGCGTCCTTCGCTGCTGCCGTGTAGGCCCGCACCAGTCCGCCGGTTCCCAGCAGGGTGCCCCCGAAGTACCGGGTCACCACCAGCAGGGCATCATGAATTTCCGCGCCGGTGAGCACAGAAAGAATGGGAAGCCCCGCCGTCTGGGAGGGCTCACCGTCATCCGACTGCTTCTTGATCTCGTCCTTTTCTCCCAGCACATAGGCATAGCAGTGATGCCGCGCATCATAATACTTCTTCCGCACAGCCGCAATCTGCTCCTCTGCCTCCTCCGGCGAATGAATGGGAAACAGCTCGCCGATAAAGCGGGACTTCTTCTCCTCATATTCTCCCCGGGCATATTCCTGTACATACCTCATTCGCTGCTCTGTCCCTTCGTCATGGATTTGGAAATAATGGGCTTGTCGTCATCACTGCCGCCGGGGCCGTCATCGCTGATCACGATGTCGCTGCTGTCCTCGTCGTCCTCCTCGGTTTCCACAATCCGCGCATAGTACCGGTCATCGGTATCGCAGTTGTCGTCCTCCTCCGGAATCAGGATCGCGCCCCAGCTGGTGTGGCGGTCACACTTGGCCGTGGGCACCGTGCCCTCCGCAAAGAGCTCGGAGATCACCGCAGAGCCGCGGTAATCCTGATAACAGCCGCTGCTGGGCAGCTTCCCGGACTTTCGGCAGACACTGGCCTCCACGATGCCGTCCGGACGAGTAAAGCCGATGTCTGTCTTCCCCTCATGGACACGCTGCATGATCTTCCGCCAGATGTCCTTGTGATAGCCGGTGCCGCCGTTGTACTCTCCCGTCGACGTATCCTTCAGGGACTGGTTTTCATCACAGCCGCCCCAGACGCCGCCGATATAATAAGGAGAATATCCCACAAACCAGATATCCCGGTTGTTGGTGGTGGTACCGGACTTTCCGGCCAGGCTCATGCCGTCAAAGTGCGCCCGCGTCGACGTAGAATTGACGGTAATGGAATCCGCGTAGGCGGTATGGCTCTCCATGGACTGCTGCATCGCATTGGTCAGCAGATACGCCGAGGTCTCCTTCATCACCTGCTCCGACTCATCCTCCGAAAGGTCGATCAGCACATTGCCGTCCTGATCCACGATCTTTGTGAAGAACTTCGCCTTGTTCAGCTTTCCGCCGTTGGCAATGGCGCTGTAGGCCGTGGTCAGCTCCAGATTGCTGACGCCCCTGGTGAGACCGCCCAGCGCCAGAGCTGCATTTTCATCCTCGTCCACCAGCGAGGTGATGCCCAGAGACTCTGCAAAGGCCCGTCCGTTCTTCGGCTGCACGGTCTCCATGAGACAGCGCACCGCCACGATGTTCAGGGAGTAAATGATGCCGTCCCGGATGGTCTGGTAGCCCAGGAAGCCCCGGGAGTACCAGTTTTTGAAGGTCTTGTTGCCCACGGTATAGGGCGCATCGTAATAGGTGGTGGCCAGCGTCGCCCCGTATTTGTCGATGGCCGGTGCAAAGGCGCTCAGCACCTTAAATGTGGAGCCGGGCTGCCGCAGCACGTTGCTGGCGCGGTTCAGGGTCAGAGACTGCTTCTTCTCTCCCCGTCCGCCGCTGATGGCCAGGACCTCTCCCGTATGGGGATCCATGAGCACGAAGGAAACCTGCGGTTCCAGCGTGGTGTCATAGGTCTCTCCCAGAATATTGTCATCATCTGCAAGAATCCGTTTTTTGTATTCCGTGATATAGGTCTTGGCGCCGTCCTCGGTCTTGAAGAGGCCGTTGAACTCCATGCCCCGGACATCCCGCATATACCGGAGCAGGTCGTTCTCCGAATAATTCACAATAGAGCCGTCCGCATGCTGCACCGTCAGCCGCCAGGTCACCTTGTACTTCGTGGTGTCATAGTTGTTCGGATTGTTGACCTCCTCGTCCACAATGGCCTGCAGATCCGGGTCCTGGGTGGTATAGATCGTGAGTCCGCCGGAGTACAGCAGCTTCTTGGCCTCCTCTGCCGTATAGCCCAGCCGCTCCACCAGGGTTTCCTGTACCTGCTCCGTCAGCTCATCCGTAAAGTAGGAATACGGCGTATTCGCCTCCTGCACCTGGATGTTGGCCTCCTGGATGCGGTCGTAAACCGGGTCTGCCAGCGCCTCCTCATAACGATCCTCGTCTATGTAGCCCTGCTCCAGCAGATTCTTCAGCACCTGCGCCCGACGCTTGGCATTGTTCTCCGGATGGGTAATGGGATTCAGCGCCGTCGGGTTCTTGGTGATGGAGGCGATGACCGCACATTCTGAAAGAGTCAGATCGCTGACTTCCTTATTGAAATAGCGCCGCGCCGCCACCTTAACCCCCAGGGTGTTCGCGCCCAGGTTGATGGTATTCAGGTATTCCGTGATAATGCTGTGCTTCACGGTTTTCTTGTCCAGCTCCGGCTGGTTCTCCAGCTCCAGCGCCAGATACTGTTCCTGAAGCTTCCGCACATAACGCTCAAAGGTTCCCTCATGGAGACCCCCGCCGAAGACATTATTCTTAAGAAGCTGCTGGGTAATGGTGGAACCGCCGCCTGCCGAATCATCGTCGGAGATCACGCCCTTCACGGCACGGAAAATGGACTTCAAGTCAATGCCGTTGTGCTGCCAGAAGCGCTCATCCTCTATGGCCACGAAGGCATTGATGAGATCCTTCGGCAGCTCCTCATAGGTCACGCGCTCCCGGTTGGAGCCCTCCGTCACCAGCGTCGCCACCACCTTGCCGTTCCGGTCCAGGGTCTTCGTGGCATAGGCCGTAGGGCCCACATGAATGGAATTGATGTCCGGCGCGGAATCCAGGATGCCCTTAAACAGACCGAAGCCGAAGGCCATGGCCAACACCGTGACGGAAATGCCGCCGATCAGACACAAATTGGTAAAAAGATGCGTCAGCCGGTGCCAGATCCGGGTCCGTGGACTGTCCAGCCGATACAATGTATTCTCAATGCTGTATTCAGTGAATTTCATCTATGCTTGTCCTCATTCAGGGGCCATTTGCCCGGATAAATTATACTGAAGAGGCGGCATACTTGCAAGACAAACCGCAAGGCCCGACCGCCGCGCTTTTTGCGTTAATTCCCACATTTTACTAGGATTTATTTCGGCTTTCTGCTATAGTATAGAGAACACTTATGTTTTGTCATTCTAACTAAGGAGCTGTAATCATGGAGAAGATCAATATTCAAAGCAGCATCAGCGAGCAGATCGAGGGCATTGTGGATCTGGTGCTTTCTGATTATCATAACGGCAGAGACATCGACCGGATGGACGTTTTCCGTCAGCCGGACCGGGAAGCGGTGGTGGACATCCTGCAGAAGCTGCTCCGCATCATCTACCCCGGCTACTACCGGGACAAGACCCTGCGGACCTACAACAATTCCTACCGGCTCTCCATGCTGGTGGAGGACGTCATGTACAACCTGAACAAGCAGACCGCCATCGCACTGAAGTACCGGCCGGAATACGCGGATCTCTCTCCGGAGGCTGTGGAGGAGAAGGCCCAGTGCACCTCCATCGCCTTCTTCAAGCGGATCCCCGTGATCCGGGAATATGTGGATTCCGATCTCCAGGCCACCTTTGACGGCGATCCGGCGGCAGACAACAAGGAGGAGATCATCCTCTCCTATCCGGGACTCCGGGCCAGCACCATCAACCGCATCGCCCACGAGCTCTTCCTGCTGCGGGTGCCCCTCATTCCCCGTATGATGACGGAATATGCTCACTCCATCACCGGCATCGACATCCATCCCGGTGCCACCATCGGCAAATATCTCATGATGGACCACGGCACCGGCATCGTGGTGGGCTCCACCTCCATCATCGGTGAGCACGTGAAGATCTACCAGGGCGTCACCATCGGTGCCCTCTCCACCCGGGGCGGTCAGGCCCTCCACGGCGTGAAGCGCCACCCCACCATCGAGGACAATGTCACCATCTACTCCGGTGCCTCCATCCTCGGCGGCGAAACCGTCATCGGTCATGATGCGGTCATCGGCTCCAATGTCTTCCTGACCAGCTCCGTGGCCCCGCATACCCGGGTCAGCATGAAGAACCAGGAGCTGCAGTACAAGGAGCACGGCAAGCTGGTCCACAAGGACGAGCCCGACAGCGGGGAATTCTGGACGTATATCATATGATGATACCAGGGGCCCAAAGTCAGAAATCCGCCGCAAGCTTGCTTGCGAGCGGATTTTTGACCTTGGGCCCCGCCAAAAACATGAGCAAGCAGCCATTTTTCAAAGAAAAATGAGCGAATTGCGAATGTTTTTGCAGGATTATGAGAGTGCGAAGCACGAAATAATCCGGTATCATCCCCCTTAACCCAACAACGGCAAGATATAGCTCTGCCAGATCCAGCTGCAGGGCATCACGAGCAGCATCGCCGGGATCATGTCGGCAGTGGGGAACATCTTCACCTTGATCATACGGAAGCCTGTGGCGAGCAGCAGCACACCGCCGCAGGCCTTGAAATCATTGATCATAGACGGTGTGGTCATGGGATAGATCAGCCCCGCCAGCAGGAACAGCAGCATGAAGATCACGAACTGCGGCACCGCAATAAAGGAAACCACCGGTCCCAGCAGGCAGGCAAAAATCATTGCCGTAAAGAAGTCCAGAATGGATTTCGAAATCAGGATGGTCTGCTCACCGGTCATGCCGGAAACGATGGAGCCGTAAATGCCGGTACCGCTGGCACAGAACAGCACGATGATGGTAATGAGCGTGGCGTCAAACTCCTCCTGCGAGATGTTGGACTCCTTCGCCGGCATCACCCTGGAAACCACCTTCTGCATTCCCGCGCCGCCCTTCGCGATCTGATCGCCGAAGTGCACAGTCAGACCGATGGCGGTTCCGATGATCACCGCAAAGATCACCGCCGGCATATTTTCCATCAGGATAATGCTGGAGATGCCCATGGTCATGGAGCAGGCGCCGAAGATCATATTCAAGCTCTCCTTAAAGTTCAGACTCAGCTTATGGCCGGCCACCGTACCGACCAGTCCTCCCAGTACAATAGACAGCGAATTTACAATAATTCCAATTGGCATAGCTTTTTTCCTCCCTTTTATCGATTGCGTATAGGTTTTGATTATACACCCATGTATCACGGAAATACAAGCTTTTCAAATTTCCCCTTGACATTTCCATGGATTTCCGGTAACATAACGTCTGTTGCAAGCGAAACGCCTGCAAGCTCGAAGCGTGGCTCAGTTTGGTAGAGCGCTGCGTTAGGGACGCAGAGGCCGCTGGTTCGAATCCAGTCGCTTCGATTCTAAAGAAAACCTCTCGGTGATGGTCAGGCCATCGCCGAGAGGTTTTTGCGTTTGCTTCATTTAATCTTTATCTCCAACCCACTCGCGTTGATCGGTCAATATTTTTGTCGATATATTTACTGATATTTTTCGCAGTAAAATCATTGATATATTTATGCAATTATATTATACTTCTCTTATTTGAACGGAGGTGAGTGTTATGAGATCTGTTACAAGTGCCATCACAAGCACAGTTCCAATTACGCAGTTTAATCGCGGATTGGCCGGTAAAATTTTTGAGGAAGTAAAAAAATGCGGCGCAAAGGTTGTGATGAAAAATAACGCAGCCGAATGCGTTCTGCTCTCACCGGAAGAATATACGCGTCTGATGGACGAAGTGAACGACGCCCATCTTCTGTTAATCGCAGCCGAGCGAATGTCCCATTATGATGCAAGCAATCTTATTTCCGCAGAAGAAATGAACCGACGTCTTGGGATTTCTGACGCAGACCTTGCTGATTTTGAAGAGGTAGAGTTCGAATGAATTGGGAGCTTGCATACCTGCCGGAAGCGGAAACCGGCCTAAAAAATCTGGATGGAAGCCAGCGTATTTATGTGCTTAAAGCACTGAAAAAAGTTCAGCAGAACCCTCTTCCTGTCGATGAACAAGGCTATGGTAAGCCGCTTGGCAGTCATAACAAAACAAATCTTTCTTCTTTTCTGAAGATAAAATTAAAGGCTTCCGGCCTGCGCATTGTATATGGGCTGGAACGCACAGAATCCAGAATGCTCGTCATTGTCATCGGCGTTCGCGCTGATGAAGAGGTCTATTCAATCGCCCAGGCGCGTGCAATCAAACATAAGCTTACGAATTAAAAATCCAATCAGCTAAACCAGCAGCACTTCGTGGCGCCAGCATAAGCATTTCCCTTTCACATTTCCCTTTCTTACAAAAACTTTACGCATTTCCTGTTCCCATTTCTGGACGCGCAGAGTATAATAACGGGGCTTGAGTCCATCCCAGGTGTACATTGCATAGAAAAACATGCACTGCAGGTGAACAAAAGGGATGCCCCAGGAAATTCCAAAAGAAATGGAGGTACATGCTATGACCAACACAAGCTTCAACGACAACAGAAACTATCAGGAAGAGCTGCTCAGCCTGATCCGGAGCGGAATCCCGGATGCCGAGCTGAAGGAGCGTCTCTCGGACTATCACGAAAAGGACATCGCAGAGACGCTGGAAGCTCTTACGGATACGGAACGAAAACGGCTGTACCTTCTTTTGTCATCGGAGGAGCTGTCGGAGATCTTTTCCTATTTAGAGGACGCAGAGCCCTATATCCAGGAAATGAACGATCTGCAGGCGGCTGCTGTCATTTCCGAAATGGATGCCGATGACGCTGCGGATATCCTAGAGGATCTGGAGGAGGAAAAGCAGTCCCAGCTGGTCAGCCTCATGGACAGCGAGTCCAGCGAGGACGTCAAGCTCCTGCTTTCCTATGATGAGGATGAAATCGGAAGCCGCATGACGACGAACTTCATTCTGATTCAGAACGAGCTCAGCATCCGCCAGGCCATGAAGGAGCTGATCGACCAGGCAGGTGAAAACGACAACATTAACACGATATACACCGAGGACGAAAATCATGTCTTCTACGGTGCCATCGAGCTGAAGGATCTCATCACCGCCCGGGAGAACGACTGCCTGGAGGATCTGATCATCCGCTCCTATCCCTTCGTGAAGGACCACGAGAAGACATCGGAGTGCATCGAATCCCTGAAGGACTACTCCGAGGACTCCATTCCGGTGCTGAACGAGCACGGCGAGGTCATCGGCGTCATCACGGCCCAGGACATCACCGAGGCTGTGGACGAGGAGATGGGCGATGATTACGCGAAGCTGGCCGGTCTCTCCGCGGAGGAGGATCTCAACGAGCGCCTCGTCGACAGTATCCGGAAGCGTCTTCCCTGGCTGGTGATCCTGCTCTTCCTGGGCATGGGCGTCTCCTTCGTGGTGGGCATCTTCGAGGTGGTGATCGCCGCGTTGCCCATCATCATGAGCTTCCAGTCGCTGATTCTGGACATGGCGGGAAATGTCGGCACCCAATCCCTGGCTGTGACGATCCGCGTGCTGATGGATGAGAACCTGACGGGGCGGCAGAAGCTGGGCCTCGTGTTCAAGGAAATGCGAATCGGCTTCTGCAACGGACTGCTGCTGGGCGTCATGGCCTTCGCCTTTGTCGGTGCCTATGTCTTCTTCCTAAAGGGCAATCCTCTCCACTATGCACTGCTGATCTCCGGCTGCGTGGGCGTTTCGCTCCTCACCGCCATGGTGATCTCCAGCCTGGTGGGTACCGTGGTGCCGATGTTCTTCCGGAAGATCCACATCGATCCGGCTGTGGCCTCCGGCCCGCTGATCACCACCATCAACGACCTCGTGGCCGTGGTGACCTACTACGGACTCAGCTGGCTGCTGCTGATCCACGTGCTGCATCTGGTGTAACGCTAGCATACCCGGGCCCCCACCGAGCCCGGGTGATAATGAAAACCCCTCAGCTGACGCTCAAACGTCAACTGAGGGGGTTTTCTTATGTCCTGTCCTTAGCCCATCACAACCTTCTCGGGTGTGATCGGCAGCTCATAAAAGCGTTTGCCCACAGCGTTGTATACAGCATCCGCAATGGCGGGAAGCGGGGTGTTGATAACCACCTCGCCGATGGACTTCGCACCGAAGGGTCCGCTGGCCTCGTAGCTGTTTTCGAAGGCCACCCGGATCTGCTTCACATCGAGTCGGGAGGGAATCTTGTACTGCATGAAGGAGTTCTGGGCGAGCCGTCCCTCTGCATTGTAGGTGACATCCTCCATCAGCGCCATGCCGATGCCCTGCAGGAGACCGCCCTCTGCCTGCACCCGGGTCAGCGCCGGATTCAGGGACGTGCCGCAGTCCACCGCAGCAACATAATCCAGCACCTGGATCTCGCCGGTCAGGGTATCCACCTCCAGCTCCGCAGCGCCCACCATAAAGGGCGGCGGCGACAGCTTGGAGCTGTGGGTCACGGTTTCCTCCAGCGTGATGTCATTGCCGCACATGGAGGCCGTAGCGATGTTCACGAGGCTGATGCTCTCGCCAGCCCGCTCTCCCGCTTCGATGTAGACCTTCTCGCCGTCGAAGCCGACGGATTCTGCCGGTACGTCCAGCTTCTTCGCGCCCAGTGCACAGATCTTCTCCCGCAGCTTCAGGGCGCAGAGCTCCACCGCCTTGCCGGTCACATAGGCCGTACTGGAGGCATAGGAGCCGGAATCATAGGGCGAGGTATCCGTGTCGGCTCCCGTCACCATGATGTTCTCCAGCGGGCATTCCAACACCTCCGCCGCGATCTGCGACATGGTGGTGTCACAGCCGGTGCCCATGTCTGCCGCGCCGATGGCCAGGGTGTAGAGGCCGTCATCATTGACCTTCAGGGTCGCACTTCCCACGTCCACAGAGCCGATGCCGGAGCCCTGCATGGCCATACCCATACCGACGCTCCGCACCTTGCCGTTCCCCATGTCCCGGCAGGGATACTTGTGGTCCCAGTCGATCATCTCCCGCACCTTCTGGAGGCAGCGGTCCAGCGTACAGCTGGTGTTCACCTGGCCGTAGTAGGCCGGCATCACATCGCCCTCGTGGATAATGTTTTTCTCCCGCAGTGCGATCGGGTCCATGTGCAGTATCGCCGCCAGCTCGTTGACCGCGGATTCCACCGCGAAGAGTCCCTGGGTGGCGCCGTAGCCCCGGTATGCCCCGGCGGACATCACATTGGTATAAACCACATCACTCACAAAGCGAAAGGCCTCGGCCTTGCCGTAGAGGGGGATGGACTTGTGTCCGGAAAGTCCCACTGTGGTAGGACCATGCTCGCCGTAGGCACCGGTATTGGACAAGGTATGCAGATCGATGCCCCGGACAATGCCGTCCTTCGTAGCACCCAGGCGCACATGCATTTCCATCTCATGCCGGGGCGTGGAGGCGATCAGGCTGTCCCGCCGGCTGAAGACGATCTTCGAGGGCTTCTTGGTCATCCAGGTCACAAAAGCGGGATACACCTCACTGATGGAGGTCTGCTTCGCACCGAAGCCGCCGCCGATACGGGGCTTGGAAACCCGGATCTTCGACTTGGGAATGTGCAGTGCATTGGAAAGGATACGACGGCAGTGGAAGACGATCTGGGTGGAGCTGACGACATTTAACCGTCCGTACGTGTCGATGGTACAGAAGGTCCGGAAGGTTTCCATCGGGGTCTGCTGGCAGGCCTTGGTGTGATACACCCGGTCGATCACGATATCCGAGGTCCGCAGCACCTCTTCAATGTCGCCGTTTCCGCTCTCATCATGGGCGCAGAGATTCCGCTTGTTGTCGGCACCCACCCGACAGAGGCTCTCCCAGTTGTCCTCGGGATGCACCAGAATGGGGTTGTCCATGGCCTTATGGAAGTCCAGCAGGGGCTCCAGCACGTCGTACTGCACCTTGATGAGCTTCAGGGCCTTATCCACGCATTTCTCGTCCTCACCCGCCACAATGGCCACAATATCGCCCACATAGCGGAGGTGACGGTCGATGAGCAGCCGGTCATAGGGGCTGGCCTCCGGATAGGTCTGGCCGGCCTGAGTATAGCGGCGGCCGTCCTGCGGAATGTCCTTCCAGGTGTAAATGGCTTCGATGCCGGGCACCTTCATGGCCACCTGGGTATTGATCTCCTTCACCCAGGCATGAGCATGGGGCGAGCGCAGAAGCTTCACGATGAGGCAGTCCTTCGGCGCGAGATCCTCCGTATAGACCGGCTTTCCGGTGACGAGCTGCATGGCATCGACCTTGCGTACCGCAGTATTCACAATCTTCATCAGACAGCCTCCTTCTTTCCGGCCTTCTCCTGCTTCCAGGCAAGAAAGGCCTTGATGCCCCGGAGCTGACTCTCGTAGCCGGTGCAGCGGCAGAGATTTCCCGCCAGATACTCCTTGATCTCCTCATCGCTGGGGGATTCCTTCTCCCGGAACAGCGCCAGCGCATTCATGATGAAGCCGGGGTTGCAGAAGCCGCACTGCTCCGCGCCCTGATCCGCCAGGAAGGCACCGAACTCCGCGGCCTCCTCCTGCAGTCCCTCCAGTGTGGTGACGCTGCAGCCGTTGGCCCGGGCCGCCAGAAAAGCACAGGACAATGTCGGCTTATCGTTTACAAATACGGTGCAGAGGCCGCAGTTTGTGGTCTCGCAGCCACGCTTCACGCTGTAGCAGCCGAGGGAACGCAGCAGGTCCAGAAGCAGCAAGTCCGGCGCAATCTCCTTCGTCTGCTTTTTTCCGTTTAAGGTAAAGCTGATCAGCATGCCTGTGCCTCCTTTCGATTCTCCATGGTCTCCACTGCCCGGGTCACAAATACCTTTGCGAGATGCTTCCGGTATTCAGCGCTGCCCCGGAGATTGGAGGAGGTCACCAGCGCCTCGGAAACCTTCTGTCCGTAGGCCGCAGCATTCTCCTCTGTGTTTGTCTCAAAGAGACAGGCCTTGCCGGGCCGCGCGCCCAGTGCGAAGCGGAAACTGCCGTCAGAAAGTCTCGCCGCCGCACAGGTCAATGTCGGGAAGTCCGTCTGATTGTTGCGCACCGACTGATACAGGAAGTCCGCCTTTTCCTTTCGCACAATGACGGCGGTCACGATATCCCGGTCATAGCTTCGCTGACTGTATTCCTTTAGGGGCACCAGGCCGCCCTTGTAGAGCTCCACATAGCTGTCCATGGACAGAAAAACACTGAGCACATCTGAAAATCCAAATCGTCCGTAAATGCTGCCGCCCACGGTGGCCATGCTGCGAAGCTGCACGCCCACGATATGACGCAGCGCCTCTTTTACGGCTCCCCGGGTATAGTCCTCCAGCCCCGGATGGATCTCCAGCTGTCTCAGTGTCACCATCGCACCGATTTTGAACTGATCGCTGTCCTCTTCTATTTTGTCTAATGAAAGCCCGCCGAGGTCAATGGCGGTGCCGATGGAAAGCTTCTGTACGTTCAGCCAGATCATGCCGCCCAGAATCCGGTTGTTCTTCTTCTGGTTCAGCTGCCAGGCCTCCTCCAGGCTTTCCGCCCTCCTGTACTCCCTGATTGTCAACATCTGCGAAAATTCCTCCTCTTTTCGTAAAATCCCTTCTGCCGCAAAGGCGGCCTTCGGAACACTGCCTCCTCAGCTTCCCACGACTCTTCTGCGATGCTGAGGCGTTGCCTATTATATTGAAGGAAGCGGATTTAGGCAAGATGGAGATCTGTTTTTTTGTCTATAATTTATGAAGGCTTTGCCAAAGCAAAGCCTCTGATACGCCCGCCGCTAAGGCATCCGCTGGATAAAAAAATCGCCGACAGAGTCAAACTCCATCGGCGATGCTTCCTGAAAATCACATACCTGCAAAAGGATTATTCCGATATTTCAAACATCAATGTTCATAAATCACTATTCCGAACTTTACCAAACCTTATTGGATAAGCCCTCGACCGATTAGTAACCATCACCTGAATGCTT
>CAVATZ010000010.1:0-44040 GCA_963591655.1 Clostridiales bacterium | reverse complement strand
TGTCCCCGAAGATGGTATTCTCCGTGGCGACCTCCATGATCCCGTTCCTGCAGAATGATGATGCAAACCGTGCGCTGATGGGATCCAACATGCAGCGTCAGGCTGTGCCGCTGCTGACCACGGAGAGCGCTGTGGTAGACACAGGTATCTCCGCAAAGGCTGCCGTTGACTCCGGTGCCTGCGTCGTGGCAAAGAATGCCGGCGAGGTCGTGATTTCCGCCTCCAACCGCATTGTCATCAAGCGCGATAAGGACGGCGTGCTGGACGAGTACAAGCTCATGAAGTTCATGCGCTCCAACCAGTCCAACGGCTACAACCAGAAGCCCATCGTCTTCGCCCACGATCATGTGGAGGCCGGCGATGTGATCGCGGACGGACCTTCTACCCACGACGGCGAGATCGCCCTGGGCAAGAACCCGCTGATCGGCTTCATGACCTGGGAGGGTTACAACTACGAGGATGCCGTTCTGCTGTCAGAGCGTCTGGTGCAGAACGATGTTTATACCTCTATTCATATCGAGGAGTATGAGTGCGAGGCCCGTGATACCAAGCTGGGACCGGAGGAGATCACCTCTGACGTACCGGGTGTGGGTGATGATGCCCTGAAGAACCTGGACGACCGCGGTATCATCCGCATCGGTGCCGAGGTTCGCGCCGGTGACATTCTGGTGGGTAAGGTAACCCCGAAGGGTGAGACCGAGCTGACCGCTGAGGAGAGACTGCTGCGCGCCATCTTCGGTGAGAAGGCCCGCGAGGTGAGAGATACCTCTCTGAAGGTGCCGCACGGCGCTTACGGTACCGTGATCAACGCCATGGTATTCACCAGAGAGAATTCAGACGAGCTGGCACCCGGTGTATCCGAGTCCGTTCGTATCTATATTGCACAGAAGAGAAAAATCGGTGTCGGCGATAAGATGGCCGGACGTCACGGTAACAAGGGTGTCGTTTCCCGCGTGCTTCCGGTAGAGGATATGCCTTATCTTCCAAACGGACGTCCTCTGGACATCGTGCTGAACCCGTTGGGTGTGCCGTCCCGAATGAATATCGGACAGGTGCTGGAGCTGCATCTTTCCCTGGCTGCCAAGGCACTGGGCATCGATGTTTCCACACCGATCTTCGACGGTGCAGACGAGAACGATATCCAGCAGACGCTGCTGCTGGCAAACGATTACGTAAATCTTTCCTGGGAGGAGTTCTCAGAGAAGCATAAGGAGGAGCTGGCACCGGAGGTATATGAGTACCTGCACGAGCATCTGGATCACAGAGCAGAGTGGAAGGGCGTACCCATCGGTATCGATGGAAAGGTTCAGCTTCGCGACGGACGTACCGGCGAGAAGTTCGACGGACCGACATCCATCGGTTTCATGCATTACCTGAAGCTGCATCACCTGGTAGACGATAAGATCCATGCACGTTCCACCGGTCCGTACTCTCTGGTAACACAGCAGCCTCTGGGCGGTAAGGCGCAGTTCGGCGGACAGCGTTTCGGAGAGATGGAGGTTTGGGCCCTGGAGGCTTATGGCGCGGCTTATACACTGCAGGAGATTCTGACCATGAAGTCCGATGACGTTGCAGGCCGTGTGAAGACCTACGAGGCCATCATCAAGGGACAGAATATCCCGGCACCGGGTGTTCCGGAGTCCTTCAAGGTGCTCCTGAAGGAGATGCAGGCACTGTGTCTCGATATGCGTGTGCTGGATGAGAACCAGAATGAGGTGGAGATCACAGAGGATCTCTACGACGCAAACCAGGATATGCATCGTCTTCTGTCCGGCGGTGACGGACGTTATGACCGTCAGGAGAACTACGGCGCTTACGGCTACACCCAGCAGGAGTTCAAGGACGGTGAGCTGGTGGACAGCGAGGCGAAGGATACCGCTGCAGAGAGTGAAGAGACGGAGCTGGCTGAGGACTTCGCTGACGAGTTCGGCGGTGACGCTTTCGGCGCGGCGGATTCCGATGCGCTCTTCGGCAGCGAGGATTTCGGAGACGACAGTGACAACGGATAAACATATAGGAGGATTACATGGCACAGCTTGAGAATGTAAATGAGCCGATTCAGTTTGATTCCATCAAAATCGGCCTTGCCTCACCGGAAAAGATTCTTGAGTGGTCCTACGGCGAGGTGAAGAAGCCGGAGACCATTAACTACAGAACCCTGAAGCCGGAGAAGGACGGTCTGTTCTGCGAGCGCATTTTCGGACCGGTCAAGGACTGGGAGTGTCACTGCGGAAAGTACAAGAAGATCCGTTATAAGGGTGTTGTCTGCGACCGCTGCGGCGTTGAGGTAACCAAGTCTTCTGTACGTCGCGAGAGAATGGGACATATCGCTCTGGCGGCACCGGTTTCTCATATCTGGTACTTCAAGGGCATTCCTTCCCGTATGGGTCTGATTCTGGACATCAGCCCGAGAACCCTGGAGAGAGTGCTGTACTTCGCATCCTATGTGGTACTGGATGCCGGAGAGACAGGCCTGAGCTACAAGCAGGTTCTTTCCGAGAAGGATTATCGTGACGCGGTGGAGCAGTACGGCTACGGCTCCTTCCGTGCCGGCATGGGTGCAGAGGCTGTTCTGGAGCTTCTGCAGTCCATCGATCTGGAAAAGGAATACAAGGAGCTTCGCTCCGAGCTGGACGATTCATCGGGACAGAAGAGAACGAGAATCGTAAAGCGTCTGGAGGTAGTGGAGGCATTCCGCTCCTCCGGCAACAAGCCGGAGTGGATGATCCTCACCAACCTTCCGGTGATTCCGCCCGATCTTCGTCCTATGGTACAGCTGGACGGCGGACGTTTCGCAACCTCCGACCTGAATGATCTGTACAGACGAATCATCAACAGAAACAACCGTCTGGCACGTCTCCTGGAGCTTGGTGCACCGGAGATCATCGTCCGGAACGAGAAGAGAATGCTGCAGGAGGCTGTGGACGCACTGATCGACAACGGCCGTCGCGGACGTCCTGTTACCGGCCCGGGAAACCGTGCGCTGAAGTCTCTTTCCGACATGCTCAAGGGTAAGCAGGGACGTTTCCGTCAGAACCTGCTGGGAAAGCGAGTTGACTATTCCGGACGTTCCGTTATCGTCGTAGGACCCGAGCTGAAGATCTATCAGTGCGGTGTGCCGAAGGAGATGGCCATCGAGCTCTTCAAGCCCTTCGTGATGAAGGAGCTGGTGGAGTCCGGCAAGGCCCACAACATCAAGAACGCGAAGAAGATGGTAGAGCGTCTGGATCCCCAGGTATGGGATATCCTGGAAGACGTGATCAAGGAGCACCCGGTTATGCTGAACCGTGCCCCGACCCTGCACAGACTGGGCATTCAGGCCTTCGAGCCGATCCTGGTAGAGGGTAAGGCCATCAAGCTGCATCCGCTGGTATGTGCGGCCTTCAACGCAGACTTCGATGGTGACCAGATGGCTATCCACCTTCCGCTGACCCAGGAGGCTCAGGCAGAGTGCCGCTTCATGCTGCTCTCTCCCAACAACCTGCTGAAGCCGTCAGATGGTGGTGTGGTTGCCGTTCCGTCTCAGGATATGGTGCTGGGTGTTTACTACCTGACCCAGGAGAGAGACAACGATAAGGGCGAAGGCATGGCCTTCAAGTCCATCAACGAGGCGATTCTGGCATACGAGAACAAGTATGTTACCCTTCATGCGAAGATCAAGTGCCGCGTTGACCGCAATGTGAAGCAGGAGGACGGCACCGAGAAGCATTACGAGGGTGTCATCGAGACCACCGTGGGACGTCTTCTCTTTAATGAGATCATTCCGCAGGATTTGGGCTTCGTGGATCGTTCGATCCCGGGCAACGAGCTGGTGCCGGAGATCAACTTCCTGGTAAAGAAGAAGAACCTGAAGCAGATCCTGGAGAAGGTTATGGATGTGCATGGGGCAACCCAGACAGCCCTGACCCTGGATGATATCAAGGCCATCGGTTATAAGTTCTCCACGAGAGCAGCCATGACCGTATCCATCCACGATATGACAGTGCCGGCAACCAAGCCCGCTCTCCTGGATGAAGCCCAGAAGACAGTGGACAAGATTGCACGGAACTTCCGCCGCGGTCTCATCACCGAGGAGGAGCGTTATAAGGAAGTTATCGAGACCTGGAAGACCACCGATGATCAGTTGACCAAGGACCTTCTGACCGGTCTGGATAAGTACAACAACATCTTCATGATGGCGGATTCCGGAGCACGAGGCTCCGATAAGCAGATCAAGCAGCTGGCCGGCATGCGAGGCCTCATGGCGGATACAACCGGTAGAACCATCGAGCTGCCGATCAAGTCCAACTTCCGTGAGGGACTGGACGTACTGGAGTACTTCATCTCCGCGCATGGTGCACGTAAGGGACTTTCCGATACCGCGCTGCGTACTGCCGATTCCGGTTACCTGACCAGACGTCTGGTAGACGTGGCACAGGATCTCATCATCCGTGATATCGACTGTGCAGAGGGACGGGACAAGATTCCTTCCATGGAGATCACCGAGCTGTCCGACGGACAGGAGAAGATCGAGTCTCTGGAGGAGAGAATCACCGGCCGTTTCCTGGCAGAGGATGTAGTGGATCCGGAGACCGGCGTTGTGGTCATCAAGGCAGACCATATGGTAACACCGAAGAGAGCACCGAAGATCATGGCGGCGCTGAACAAGCAGGGACGGAAGTCCATCCGTATCCGCAGCGTCCTGACCTGCCGCTCCAAGAACGGCATCTGTGCCAAGTGCTACGGCGCGAACCTGGCAACCGGACAGCCGGTACAGGTCGGCGAGTCTGTCGGCATCATCGCGGCACAGTCCATCGGTGAGCCGGGTACACAGCTGACCATGAGAACCTTCCATACCGGTGGTGTGGCCGGCGGCGATATCACACAGGGTCTTCCGAGAGTCGAGGAGCTTTTCGAGGCACGTAAGCCGAAGGGACTTGCGATCCTCACCGAGATTCCGGGTGTTGTGGAGATCAAGGACACCAAGAAGAAGAGAGAGGTTGTGGTAACCGACAACGAGAGCGGTCAGTCCAAGACCTATCTGATCCCTTACGGCTCCAGACTGAAGGTGCTGGACGGACAGAAGCTGGAGGCCGGCGATGTGCTGACCGAGGGCTCCATCAACCCGCACGATCTTCTGAAGATCAAGGGCGTACAGGCAGTTCAGGATTACATGATCTCTGAAGTACAGCGTGTATACCGTCTGCAGGGTGTAGAAATCAATGATAAGCATATCGAGATGATTGTGCACCAGATGATGAAGAAGGAGAGAGTCAACGAGTCCAACGATTCCGACTTTATCCCGGGCACCACAGTGGATCGCCTTGACTTCGAGGATGAGAACGAGCGTCTCATTAAGGAAGGCAAGAAGCCGGCAGAGGGCAAGCGTACCATGCTGGGTATCACCAAGGCTTCCCTGGCAACCGATTCCTTCATGTCAGCGGCATCCTTCCAGGAGACCACCAAGGTTCTGACCGAGGCGGCCATCAACGGTAAGGTGGATCACCTTGTCGGCCTGAAGGAGAACGTAATCATCGGTAAGCTGATTCCGGCAGGTACCGGCATGAAGCGTTATCGGAACATCAAGCTTTCTACGGATCCGAAGGAGCTTGAGGATAATGAAGGCGAGCTCTTCACAAGGGACGAGGCGTTCGATGTGGATGCGGAAGGCGTTGAGCAGACCGCAGAGGCAGAGAAGCTGGAGAGAGAACTGAACAACGAGCTGTAAAAAGCTTGGGAAATGCTGATTGCATCAGCGCTTCCCATTAACATAGCGGTGACGAGGTGCACGCGGGCTTGACCTGCGGCCCCCCGCCGCCGCTTTGTATTTCTGTAAAAACAGTGAAATCCGATTGACAGAGAAACGGGTTTGAGATATATTGTGTAGGCGTGCGATTTTTGCAGGCCTTTTTCTTCGTTAAAGCCTCTAAGCAGGGCGGTCTGATGAAGAAAAAGCACTAAATTTTAATGAAAGGAGACCAAAATGCCCACATTTAACCAGTTAGTCAGAAAGGGCAGACAGACATCCAAGAAGAAGTCTACTGCACCTGCTCTTCAGAGAGGTTTCAATTCCCTGAAGAAGAAAGCAACTGAAAACAGCGCTCCTCAGAAGCGTGGTGTATGTACCGCAGTGAAGACTGCAACACCGAAGAAGCCGAACTCTGCTCTTCGTAAGATCGCCAGAGTACGTCTTTCCAACGGAATCGAGGTTACCTCATACATCCCGGGAGAGGGACACAACCTTCAGGAGCACTCTGTTGTTATGATCCGCGGCGGCCGTGTAAAGGATCTGCCCGGTACAAGATATCATATCATCAGAGGTACACTGGATACAGCCGGCGTTGCAAACAGAATGCAGGCTCGTTCCAAGTACGGCGCAAAGAGACCTAAGGCAAAGAAGTAATTCGAGCCGGTTTCAAAAATCAGTTGCTAAAGAAAAATTTTAGACATGGTTATGACGGATATTTGGTCCACGATTTATACAAAGAGTGCGTCCATAGTCCGCATGAACTCGCAAAGCGCGTGAGAGTTCACGTAGCTGCGAAGAGTACCTAAGATCTAAATGTAATATTTAAGGAGGGAAGTAACGTGCCACGTAAAGGACATACTCTGCACAGAGACGTTCTGGCAGACCCGATGTACAATTCCAAGATCGTTACAAAGCTTGTGAATTCCATCATGCTGGATGGTAAGAAGGGTGTTGCTCAGAAGATCGTTTATGGCGCTTTCGACCAGGTAAAGGCTAAGTCTGGCAAGGAAGCACTGGAAGTTTTCGAGGAGGCTATGAACAACCTCATGCCTGTACTCGAGGTTAAGGCTAAGCGTGTCGGCGGTGCTACTTATCAGGTACCGATGGAGGTTAAGCCGGAGAGACGTCAGACACTGGCGCTCAGATGGCTCACTGAGTTCTCCAGAAAGAGATCTGAGAAGACACAGGCCGAGAGACTGGCAAATGAGATTATGGATGCTGCAAACAATACCGGTGCAGCAGTAAAGCGTAAAGAGGAGATGCACAGAATGGCTGAGGCCAATAAGGCATTTGCTCATTACAGATTCTGATAGGAGGAAAGGACAATGGCTGAAAGACAGTATTCTCTTGATCACACAAGAAATATTGGTATTATGGCGCATATCGATGCAGGAAAGACCACTCTCACAGAGCGTATCCTTTTCTACACCGGTGTAAACCACAAGATCGGTGAGACTCATGAAGGTACTGCAACCATGGACTGGATGGCCCAGGAGCAGGAGAGAGGTATCACCATTACATCAGCCGCTACAACATGTCACTGGACTCCAGAGCATGAGCATGTGAAGATCGCCGGCGCACCTGAGTATCGTATCAACATCATCGATACTCCGGGCCACGTGGATTTCACAGTAGAGGTTGAGCGTTCCCTGAGAGTACTTGACGGTGCCGTTGGCGTGTTCGACGCTAAGAGCGGTGTTGAGCCTCAGTCTGAGAACGTATGGCGTCAGGCAGACACCTATCATGTACCCAGAATCGCATTCATCAACAAGATGGACGTAGTCGGTGCTGATTTCTTCCATTCAGTACAGACCATCGTTGATCGTCTTGGCAAGAACTGCGTCATCACACAGTACCCCATGGGAAGAGAAGACACCTTCATCGGTCTGATCGATCTCTTCGAGATGAGAGCTTACTATTATAAGGATGACAAGGGCGAGCAGATCGAGATCACTGACGTTCCGGAGGATCTGAAGGACGACGTTGAAGCTTACCACGAGAAGATGGTAGAGCAGATCGCCGAGCTGGATGACGAGCTGATGGAGAAGTACCTGGAGGGCGAGGAGCTGACCGTTGAGGAAATGAAGGCTGCTCTCCGTAAGGGAACCATCGCCGGTGATGCAATTCCGTGTCTTTGCGGTACTGCTTACAGAAACAAGGGTGTTCAGAAGCTTCTGGATGCTGTCATCGATTTCCTGCCGGCTCCCACAGACGTTCCGGATGTGGAAGGTACCGACATGGACGGCAATGCAGACAGCAGACCGTCATCTGATACCGAGCCCTTTGCAGCTCTGGCATTCAAGATCATGACAGACCCGTTCGTAGGAAAGCTTGCATACTTCAGAGTTTACTCCGGTACCTGCAAGACCGGTTCCTATGTTCTGAACTCCACAAAGGATAAGAAGGAAAGAGTCGGAAGACTTCTTCAGATGCATGCCAACAAGAGAATGGAGCTGGATGAGGTATTCGCCGGTGATATCGCCGCTGCTGTAGGTTTCAAGACCACAACAACAGGTGACACCATCTGTGACGAGCAGCACCCGATCATTCTCGAGTCCATGGAATTCCCTGAGCCGGTTATCTCCGTTGCCATCGAGCCGAAGACAAAGGCATCTCAGGGCAAGATGACAGACGCTCTGGCTAAGCTGGCTGAGGAGGATCCTACCTTCCGTGTAAGAACCAACGAGGAAACCGGCCAGACCATCATCTCCGGAATGGGTGAGCTTCACCTGGAGATCATCGTTGACCGTCTGCTTCGTGAGTTCAAGGTAGAGGCTAATGTGGGCGCTCCTGAGGTTGCTTACAAGGAGACTTACACCAAGTCTGTCGATGTGGAAGGAAAGTACGTTCATCAGTCCGGTGGTTCTGGTATGTACGGACATTGTAAGGTTAAGTTCGAGCCGATGGATCCCAACGGCGAGGAGACCTTCAAGTTCGAGTCCACTGTTGTCGGCGGTTCTATCCCGAAGGAGTACATCCCGGCTATCGAAAAGGGTATCCGCGAGGCATCCAACAGCGGTGTTCTGGCAGGCTTCCCGGTACTTGGTGTTCATGCCAACGTATACGACGGATCCTACCACGAGGTCGATTCCAACGAGCGTGCGTTCGAGTTCGCTGGTTCCATGGCCTTCAAGGCTGCTATGCAGAAGGCAGATCCTATCCTGCTTGAGCCGATCATGAAGGTTGAGATCGTTACACCGGAGGAGTACATGGGCAACGTTATCGGTGACGTGAACTCCCGCCGCGGTCGTATCGAGAGCATGGAGGATATCCCTTCCGGCAAGCAGATCAACGGATTTGTGCCGCTGGCTGAGATGTTCGGCTATGCAACAGATCTCCGTTCAAAGACACAGGGTCGTGCAAACTACTCCATGTTCTTTGATCACTATGAGAAGACACCGAAGAACGTTCAGGATAAGGTTCTCTCAGATCTGAAGAAGTAAAAAAGCATATGTCTGCGGCGGCTCTGCCGCCGCGGCGTGCATAAAACCCGGTGCATAACCGGGGCATTTGATGAGCAAAAATGCTTGTCAAACAGATAAACTAATGCTAAAATCATGTGTACTGGGTTCATTTTCTGAAGCCCGGTGGTGTACTGCACGAAGCATGCCGAGGCATGCGTTGGTGCTTGACATGATTTTCGTTGTATTACATTTTTCATCAGGAGGAATTTTAAAATGGCAAAGGCACATTTTGAAAGAACGAAGCCGCATTGTAACATCGGTACTATCGGACACGTAGACCACGGTAAAACAACTCTGACCGCTGCGATCACAAAGGTTCTGGCAGAGCGCGTTGCTGGTAACACAGCTACAGACTTCGCTAACATCGATAAGGCACCGGAGGAGAGAGAGAGAGGTATCACCATCAATACCGCTCACGTTGAGTATGAGACTGAGAAGCGTCACTATGCTCACGTTGACTGCCCGGGCCACGCTGACTATGTAAAGAACATGATCACTGGTGCTGCACAGATGGATGGTGCTATCCTGGTAGTTGCTGCAACCGATGGTGTTATGGCTCAGACAAGAGAGCACATTCTGCTTGCTCGTCAGGTAGGCGTTCCGGCAATCGTTGTATTCCTGAACAAGTGCGATATGGTTGACGATCCCGAGCTTCTTGAGCTGGTTGAGATGGAGGTTAGAGACCTTCTGACAGAGTATGAGTTCCCCGGCGATGACATCCCCGTTATCCAGGGTTCCGCTCTTCAGGCTCTGAACGATCCGAGCAGCGAGTGGGGCGACAAGATCATGGAGCTCATGAACGCTGTTGATGAGTACATCCCTGAGCCGGCTCGTGAGACAGATAAGCCGTTCCTGATGCCTGTAGAGGATATCTTCACCATCACCGGTCGTGGAACCGTTGCTACTGGTAGAGTAGAGCGTGGTGTTCTGCACGTATCCGATGAAGTTGAAATCGTTGGTATCTCTGAGGAGACTGAGAAGTCCGTTATCACTGGTATCGAGATGTTCCGTAAGCAGCTTGACGAGGCTATGGCTGGTGACAACGTTGGTCTTCTCCTTCGTGGTATCAACCGTGACCAGATCGAGAGAGGTCAGGTTATCTGTAAGCCGGGTTCTGTAAAGTGCCACAAGAAGTTTACAGCTCAGGTTTATATTCTGACCAAGGACGAGGGTGGTCGTCATACTCCGTTCTTCACAAACTATCGTCCGCAGTTCTATTTCAGAACAACTGACGTTACCGGTATCTGCATGCTTCCGGAAGGCACAGAGATGTGCATGCCTGGCGATAACACAGAGATGGAAGTAGATCTGATCCATCCGATCGCTATGGAGGAAGGCCTTAAGTTCGCTATCCGTGAGGGCGGCAGAACTGTAGGTTCCGGAAGAGTTGTATCTATCATCGAGTAATAGAGAATTCTCTTTATACAGTATGTAAATACTGAAATCCCGGCTGTTCAATGAACAGCCGGGATTTTTGAATTTGGCGGGCGCAGCAGCGTGAGACAGCTCGAAATCATTACGACTTTCTTAAGAATTTGGGTTGACGTAAAGTAGATAAATCCGTATGATAAGTGACGTGTGAAAATAATGTCATAAAATCAAGGAGAAGAAGCACCTATGAAGAGAAAATCAACATATTTCGCTGCGTTGTTGACTGCCCTGACATTTCTGCTTTGCTGCGGCTTCGTGAAGGCCGACAACGGTTACCTGAAATCGGCAACCTACTATTCTGATGATTGGGTATGCAACTTCTGGAACAGCGAATCGGATAACATGGAGGCAGAGCTGGCGCAGATCCGTGCCGACGGCTTCAACAGCATTATCCTGGTGCTTCCCTGGCGGGAATTTCAGCCCGGTGACGGCAGCTACAACAGCTATGCCTTCGAAAAGCTGGACCGGGTCATGAATGCGGCCGCGTCCCAGGGACTGTCGGTTTCTCTTCGTGTGGGCTATACCTGGGACTATGCGGATGGCACCGCTGCCAGCACCCGGGTGGATCGGCTTCCCTTTGATGAGCAGGTAAGAAATGAGTGGTTTGCGTATCTGAAGAAGGTGTATACAGCGGCCTCTGCCCATGAGAACTTTGCCGGGGGCTTCATGACCTGGGAGGATTTCTGGACATTTATGAGCGCCGGCGCCACTAAGTACGGCAACAATGCGGAGGGGTATCGCTATGCCAAGTCCTCCGGCTATACGGACTTTGCGCTGAAGAACTACAGTATTGAAGATTTGCAGACCCTGTATCACGACGAGAACCTCACAAAGGGTACCGTTTACTTCCCGAACCGGGCATCCCAAGCCCGGAAGGTGGTGTTCCAGTGGTATGACAGCTTTCTGATGCAGCTGCTCAGTGAGAGCCAGAAATATTTCCCGAATCTGTCCTACGAGGCCAGACTGGACTATGACCGGGTCAACAATATGAGCGGCGGCACGGAGATGATTACCCACGAAAGCACCTATGGTGCTGCCGGTGCCAGCTATACCGCGGCTATGTACGGCATTCCCATGGGACAGAGTACAGATGGACAGAAAATCGATGCCGGCACCGCATTGGCCAGTATGCAGAGCATCCTTGCCAATATGCAGCAGACCGCAGGAAAAAAGATCTATGTGGAGCAGCTGCTGTTCACGGACAATACGCCGGGCTATGAGCGGAATGCACAGCTCAGTGAGTCGGAGAAGCCCGTATTTTTGCGGAATGCAGCGGGAATTCTGCGGGCCTACACCAACGGCTACGGCATCTGGACCTATCGGGATTACGGCAACAACAAGCTGTTTAATGCTCAGTTTGCGCTGGATAAGAGCGGCTGGAAGTTTGAAGGCAAGGCAGATGTGAAGAAGATCGACGGCACGAAGGTGGCTGTTCTGACCCAGGGAGATGTCATTTCCCAGGGCTGCGCAGACAGCTCCGGTGCCCAGAACGGACGCAGTACCACGGTGCGCTTCACACTGGGCGGTCAGGGCAAGGTGAGGGTGACAGCGGACGGCACCAGCCGCGTCTTCAGTGTGCAGGAGAAGCACAAGGAGAGCTTCACCGTCAGTGGCAACCCCAGCAGCATTCGCTTTGAGGGTGTCGGCGGCAGAGTCACCATCGACAATGTTTATGTTTATAATTTCGTGACAGAGGGCAGGCTCTATCACGATGACGGCAGCGCAGACAGCTGCATCGGCGCTGTGCGGGAGCTGAACGCGCAGTTTGATTAATGCTGAAGTTGATGTCATCAGGAAAGGAGATTCATATGGAGAACTATTCATACAGACCGTCCCGGATGGTTTGCTGCAACAAGATCGATTTTGATCTGGAGGACGGAAAGCTGCACAATGTGCACTTTACCGGCGGCTGCAACGGCAACCTGAAGGCCATCGGCAAGCTTCTGGAGGGCCAGGATGCTGCCTGGGCCGTTGAGACCCTGCGGGGCAATGACTGCGGCGGCAGAGGAACATCCTGTGCGGACCAGCTGGCCATCGCCGTAGAGGATGCGATGAAGGCAAAGCAGTAAGCTGCAGAACAGAAGAACAACAGCGGAAGGAGGGCGTCGGCATCTGCCGGCGCCCTCCTTCCTGCTGTCGGGGCGCGGCAAAAACGGCAGGCCTCAGGATACGTCGAAACAGCGAGCGCCTGTTTGATTTCCCCTGTGTTACATGGTATAATGCCAACGACTATGTGTAGCGCACACAAAGGAGAAGGTTATGATGAAAAAGCATCTGAATCGAATATTTCTGACGTTGCTGGCACTGCTGGTCATCACTGCGGTACCGGCGCTGGCGGGCACCCGCAGTGAGACCATGCTGCCTCCTTCTGTTTCCGGCAGCGGACGGGACATTACCGTATCCTGGACCAATCCCTCCTTTGACGGGGTGGACAAGATCGAGGTGCAGCTGGTAAAGCAGAACACGAGCGGCAGCGGCTACAGCAATTACGGCAGCAAGAAGACGGCAGACGCGGATGAGACCAGCTGGGATTTCACCGTTTCCGCCAAGGGCTATTACAAGGCAAGGGTACGGGCGAAGGATGTGAACAACAACTATACGTCCTGGTCTTCCCTGTCTCTGGATACAGCAACGGTGACCAGTGAGGACGTTTCCGGCAGCAGTTCAAGCAGTGCGGTGAGCAGCAGGAAGGGGCCGGGTGCGGACAGCACTACACCCACGAACGGCGGCAGCTATGTGGCAGCCGGCCCCGGTGCATCCGGCTCTTCAACCCAGGGGAACGGCAGCTCCGGCAGCGGCTACGGCAGCTCCTCGCAGACCGTGACCTCCAAAAAGGTGATGGTGAATACCTATACCTCGCTGGGCTGGCAGAGTGACAGCAAGGGACGCTGGTATCTTTATGAGGACGGCAGCTATCCGGTGAGCTCCTGGCGGAAGATCGACGGCAGCTTCTATCATTTCAATGAGAACGGATACATGGACTGGAACCGCTGGATCCTGGAGGGCAGCAACTGGTACTTTGTTACGGCGGACGGAAAAATGGCCGTGGGCTGGAACAACATCAACGAGGTCTGGTACTATATGAATCCGGCAAACGGTATCATGTATACACAGGGAGAACATATTATTGACGGCAAGTACTACTGCATGAATGCGAACGGCTCCATGGTGCATGATGCCTGGGTGAACGGGCACTTTTATGACGCGAAAGGCGTGAGACAGAATGGATAAGCGAATCAGAGATCTGGACGATGTGGAGAAGCACCTGCGGGAGCAGACCACAGAGGACATTATAGAAAGAAACAGGAAGCGTCGGAGACGGCAGCAGATGGAACGGCAGCGGCGGCGGAATCATCGCAGGGACATGGGGATTCTGGCCATTCCGGCGATCATTCTCATTCTGATGGTGGTGATCGTGATCTTGGATCACACCACGGGAAGCGTGAGTGTCGAGGATGCCAATGCAGCGGCGCAGGAAAGCACCGCGGCCACCGAGACAGCAGAGAGCGCGGCAGAAACCGAAGCGGCATCGGAAGAAGACAATACAGTGAAGGAGTACAATGACGATGTGCTGGAGGATTTCTTCAACCGCTACTTCACGGCCAAGCTGAACGCGGATGTGGATACCATCTACCGGATGAGCGGCGTCACGAACCAGACCGAGGGGCAGGCCGCGCAGCTGCGCAGTCAGCTGAAGACCCAGGCGGGATATATTGAAAAGTACCAGGACATCAAGCTTTATGCAGTGAAGGGACTGGAGGACAACTCTAAGCTGGTGTTTGTCACCTACAATGTGAAGTTCCGCCGCGCGGACACCCTGGCACCGGCCATCATGTACTGCTACATCAAGGTGAATGAGCAGAATGAGTTTGAGCTGGTGGAGAACATGTCTCCGGAGCAGACGAAGTTCGTCAACGAATACACCCAGAATCATGACGAGGTGAAGGAGCTGATCAATTCTCAGGATTCGAAGCTTCTGGCGGCCCTTTCCTCGGATGCCCGTCTGGCGGTGATCTATGATGCCTTCCAGACCGGCCGTATCTATAAGGAGGATCAGTCTGCCATCGATTCCGAGGTGTCTCTGATTTCTGTGGCCACCGAGGCAGAGACCACCACGGCGGCAGAGACAGAGGACAGCAGCACGGAGAAGGTGAAGCGCACCACAGCGGCGGAGAAGGAAACCGAGAGCCGCAAGAATAAGTCGGACAGCAATAAGGAAACGACAAAGGACAGCAGCAAGGAGACCACGAAGGAAACGAAGGAGAGCAGCAAGGAAACGGCAGCGCAGCAGAGCGGCTCCGTGATTGAGGCCGGTGGCGATCCGGGACAGCAGAGTACAAATGCGGTTTCCCCGGGCAGCAACAGCAGCACCGCAGCGGAGACAGCAGGCAATGCACCGGCGCAGGGCGGCGATGTCATTGAAGGACAGGACCTGCAATAAAACAGCACGATGCAGCGGTGCTGTAGTGAAAAAGGAGAACACTATGAGAATCAATAAGCGGCTGTCGGAGCTGGGCATTTGCTCCCGCCGGGAAGCGGATAAGCTGATTGCAGAGGGCCGGATCACGGTGAATCATGCACCCATTCAAATGGGACAGCAGGTGACGGAGGCAGACTCCATCGAAATCGACGGGAAGAGCGTGAATGCGTCCCAGGAAAAGCCGGCACCGGTGCTGCTGGCCTATTACAAGCCCAGAGGCATTGTCTGCACCAGCTCGGATAAGGACAAGGCACCGAACATTGTGGATGCCATCCATTATCCGATCAGAATCTATCCCATCGGCCGCCTGGACAAGGAGTCGGAGGGACTGATCCTCATGACGAACCAGGGAGAGCTGGTGAACCGGATCAATCGTGCCCGGTATCAGCATGAAAAGGAATATGTGGTGACGGTGGATAAGCCGCTGAACAAAATGGTGCTGGATCAGCTGGCGGACGGTGTTTACCTGAAGGAGCTGGAGGTGAAGACCCGGCCCTGTGAGGTCTGGCAGAACCGGGCACTGCCCCCGAAGCAGAGAGCCCATCAGTTCCATATTGTGCTGACCCAGGGTATGAACCGGCAGATTCGCCGGATGTGCGCGGAGCTCGGCTATACCGTGAAGAAGCTGAAGCGGATCCGCATCATGAATGTGCGTCTGGAGGGCCTGCGTCCGGGAGAGTACCGGGAAATTTCGGCTGAGGAGCTGGGCCTGCCCGTTGAGGAGGGAGAGGTCCCGGCAGCAGAGCCGAAGACATTGGCATAGGGAAGCACAGGAAAGGAAGCAGTGTGGAGGATTTCAGGGAAGAATACGAGAAGCTGAAGGCGACCATCGACTATCACATGAACCGCTACTACAACGAGGACAGTCCGGAGATCAGCGATTATGAATATGATCAGCTGATGCTTCGGCTGAAGGCCATGGAGCGGGAGCATCCGGAGCTGGTGAGCAAGGATTCACCGACGCAGAAGATCGGCGGTACGACGAAGCGGGAGGCCGGGGTGAAGGTGACCCACAACGTGCCTATGCTTTCTATAGAAGATGTGTTTACCAAGGAAGAGGTGGCGGAATGGATAGACAGAGTGCATGCTCTGCATCCCTCGGCTGCCTTTTCTGTGGAGGAGAAGATTGACGGACTCAGCATGTCGCTCCGGTATCAGCCGGCGGGAGAGGGACTGGCGCTTTCCCTGGCGGAGACCCGGGGAGACGGGCATATCGGTGAGGATGTGACGCAGAATGCGGTAGTGATTCCGGCGGTGCCGAAGACTCTGGCGCTGGACTGCGATTATCTTGAGCTGCGGGGCGAGGTTTATATGAAGCACGAGGCCTTCGAGGCCTTTAACGAACGGATGGAGGCGCTGGGAAAACGGCCGGCGGCCAATCCCCGGAATCTCGCGGCAGGAACCCTGCGGCAGCTGGATCCCGCGGTCACCAAGTCTCGGGGGCTGGACTATCTTGTATTCAATGTGCAGGACGGCCCCGGGGCGCTTCTGGAGAGCCATACGGCGGCACTGGATCGTCTGGCGGACCTGGGAGCGCCGGTGGTCTATCATCAGCGCTGCAGCACAAAGGAAGAGGTGCTGGCGGCCATCGATGCCATCGGGGAGCGGCGGGGCAGTCTGCCCTACGACATTGACGGCGCGGTGGTGAAGATTGACCACAATGCCTGGCGTGAGGAATTCAGCGGCAGCAGCAAGTACCAGAGCGGTCACATCGCCTACAAGTATCCCCCGGAGGAACGGGTGGTGACCATGGATGAGATTTCCGTGGATGTGGGTAGAACCGGCAAGCTGACCTTTACGGGCATTTTCCATGACAGTGAGACCGGGAAGCCGGCCCGGCTCTGCGGCACCAGTGTGTCCCGGGCCACCCTGCACAATCAGGACTATATCACGGAGATGCAGATCGGCATCGGCGGACAGTACCGGCTGTTCAAGAGCGGTGAGATCATTCCGAAGCTGAACGGCTGCGTACAGGCCCCGGCGGAGGTGTATCGGGCACCGCACAACTGTCCCGTCTGCGGAGAGCCGCTGATCCGGGAGGAGGATACGGCGGATATCCGCTGCGTGAATCCCCGGTGCCCGGCCCAGGTCTCCCGGACCATTGCCTATTTCGCATCCCGGGATGCCATGAACATCATGGGACTGGGAGAAACGCTGGTGGATGCCCTGGTGCAGGCCGGATATCTGCACAGCTATGCGGATATCTACAGTCTGAAGGAATATCGCGACGAACTGATCGAGAAGGGCATCATCGGAAAAGAGAAAAACACGGACAAGCTGCTGGGCGAGATCGAAAAATCCAAGACCAATCCGCCGGAGCGGCTGCTGACGGGACTTGCCATCCGGAACGTGGGCAGATCCACAGCCAGGACGCTGCTGCAGCATTATCACTCCATTGCGGAGCTGGCGGCAGCGGACCGGGAGGCGCTGAGTGCCATTCCGGACATCGGGGAGACCACGGCAGACTGCATTCTGGGTTACTTCGGCAACCCGGAGAACAAGGCACTGCTGGAGCGGATGGCGGCCGCCGGTGTGAACATGACGGTGAGCCCGGAGAAGCAGGGCAGCACGAAGCTTGCGGGTCTGCGGATCGTGGTTACCGGTACCCTGCCGACCCTCGGCCGAAAGGAAATCGAGACCCTGATCACGGACAACGGCGGCACCGCAACGGGAAGCGTCAGCAAGAAAACGAGCTTTGTGGTGGCCGGTGAAGCGGCGGGCTCGAAGCTCGTGAAGGCCCAGAGCCTGGGCGTGCGGGTACTGACCGAGGCAGAATTTCTGGCATTGCTGCAGGATGACAGCGGAGAGGAAGAAAAATAGATGGAAACAAAGGACTTTTGGTTTGATCTGCCGGAAGAGCTCATCGCCCAGGATCCCCTGGAGGACCGGGCCAGCTCACGGCTTCTGATGATGGACAAAAATACCGGAGAAATCCGCCATCAGCATTTTTATGACATTGTGGACTATCTGCATCCGGGCGACTGCCTGGTGATCAATGACACCAAGGTGATACCGGCCCGCCTTCATGGCGTAAAGGAGGAAACCGGCGCGCATGTGGAGGTGCTGCTTCTGAAGCGGAAAACGAAGGATGAGTGGGAGTGCCTGGTGAAGCCCGGCAAGAAAATGCGGAACGGCGCCCGGGTGGATTTCGGTGACGGCCTCCTGAAGGGAGAGATCATCGAAACCGTGGATGACGGCAACCGCATCATCCGCTTCTGCTATGACGGCATCTTTGAGGAGGTGCTGGATCGTCTCGGGGAAATGCCTCTGCCGCCCTACATCACGCACCAGCTGCAGGACAGAAGCCGCTACAATACGGTCTATGCGGAGCATGACGGCTCCGCCGCTGCCCCTACCGCGGGACTTCACTGGACGAAGGCGCTTTTGCAGAAAGCAGAGGAGAAGGGCGTGGAGATTGCGCATGTGACATTGCATGTGGGTCTCGGTACTTTCCGGCCCGTGAAGGCGGAGAAGCTGGAGGAGCATCACATGCACTCCGAGTTTTATATGATTGATGAGGCGGAGGCGGAGAAGATCAACCGCTGCAAGCGAAACGGCGGACGGATCATCTGCACCGGCACCACCTCCTGCCGCACCATCGAGTCGGCGGCACGGGAGGACGGCACCGTTCCGGCCCAGTCCGGCTGGACCGACATTTTCATCTTCCCGGGCTACCGCTTCAAAGCCATGGATGCGCTGATCACGAACTTCCATCTGCCGGAGTCCACACTGGTGATGCTGGTGTCCGCCTTTGCCGGACGGGAGCATATCCTCCATGCCTATGCGGAGGCCGTGAAGGAAAGGTACCGCTTCTTCAGCTTCGGGGATGCCTGCTTCTTCGCAGACTTCTCCAAGGACTGGAAGTAAGGGAGGCCTATGGAAAACTACGACATTTACTTCCCGCACCTCGGCATCGGCATTGCGCAGCTGAAGAATTCCGTCAGTGTCTTCGGCTTCCGCATCGCCTACTACGGCATCATCATCGGCATCGGCATGCTCCTGGGAACTCTGGTGGCCAGTTACGACTACCAGCGGCGGGGACGGAAAGTGGACGACATCCAGGATTTTGCGATTTACGGCATTATCCTGTCCATCATCGGCGCCAGGATCTACTACGTGGCCTTCGAATGGAGCTACTATTCGCAGCATCTCGGGGAGATCATCAACATCCGGCAGGGTGGACTCGCCATCTACGGCGGCGTCATCACGGCCTTCGTGAGCTGCCTCGTCTTCACCAGGATCCGGAAAATCAGCTTCCCGGACATGGCGGACAGCGGCGTACTGGGACTGATTCTCGGCCAGGCCATCGGCCGCTGGGGCAACTTCTTCAACGCGGAGGCCTTCGGCGGCTTCACGAATTCCTTTCTCTGCATGCGGATCAAGGCGTCCATCGTGAATCCCAACATGCTGAACACGGATGTGATCTCCAACGCGGTCAATGTGGGCGGCGTGGATTACATTCAGGTCCACCCCACCTTCCTCTATGAGAGCTGCTGGAACCTCTGCGTCTTCGCTTTCCTCTGCTTCATGTCCCGGCGGAAGCGCTTCGACGGCCAGGTGGCGCTGTGCTACCTCGGCGCCTACGGTCTGGGCCGCTTCTTTATTGAGGGTCTCCGCACGGATTCCCTGCTGCTCTGGGGCACCAACATTGCGGTATCGCAGGCCCTGTCCTTCTGCCTCGTGCTGATTGCTGTCCTGGGCAATGTCTTCGGCCTCCGCTGCCGGAAGAGAGCGGCGGCAAAGGAGGGCGCGGCAGAATGAAAAAAGATGCTGGCATCCTCTATGGAGTGGGGGTGGGCCCGGGAGATCCGGAGCTTTTGACCCTGAAGGCCGTGCGCACGCTGCAGGCGTGTGACCGGCTGATCCTCCCGGCAGAGACCCGGGAGCAGTGTCGGGCCTACCAGATTGCGGTGCAGGCGGTACCGGCACTGCAGGAGAAGCCCTGGACGGGCTTTCATTTTCCGATGACCAAGGATAGGGAAGAGATGCACCGGCAGCTGGACCGTATCTATGAGGCGCTGCGGAAAATGCTGGAGGCGCGGCAGCGTCTGGCATTTCTCACCATCGGAGATCCCCTGGTGTACTCCACCTATTGCTATATGCAGGACAGAGCCCAGGCGGAGGGCTTTCCGGTTTCCGTGGTGAACGGCATTCCTTCCTTCACTGCCTGTGCCGGCCGCTTCCCCATGGCGCTGGCCGAGGCACAGGAGGAAATTCATATCTTCCCCGGCCCCTCCCGGGTGGAGGAGGCGCTGGCCATGCCGGGTACCCGGGTCTTCATGAAGAGCGGCAGGGCGCTGAAGGAGCTGCTGAAGGTGCTGCGGGGGACGGACCGGCAGGTCTTCGCCGTGGCGGACTGCGGGCTCCCTACGGAGCAGATTTTTCACAGTGCGGCGGAGATCCCGGAGGATATTTATATGCTGACGGTGATCGTGAAGTGAAGAAGTTTGCATCAAGCAAACTTCGTAACGAACTGACATGCATCGAAGATGCATGCTTGCCAAAGGCAAGTTCATCGAGAGCTACAAGCTCGAGATGAATCCAAGTGATATGGTGCTAAACAGTTAATGTGGAACTGAAGAAGTTTGCATGAAAAAGGAGAGGCGCATCTGCCTCTCCTTTTTTCGTGTTCTGCTTCCTATTTCTGTTCTGCGAAGCGGATCTGTCCGTCGTCGGTCATGGATTCCACAATGGCCAGGCTGTCCACATCGTAGCCGCGGCTCCGAAGATAGTCGCCGCCGTCCTGGAAGCCCTTCTCGATGGCGATGCCGATACCGGCCACGCTGGCACCGGCCTGCTCGCAGATCTCGATGAGACCCTGCATGGCCTTGCCGTTGGCCAGGAAGTCATCCACCAGCAGCACGCGGTCGCTGCTGTTTAAGTACTTCTTGGAAAGGATCACGGTGGCGTCGGTATTGTGGGTATAGGAGTGCACCATGGAGGTATAGAGATCGCCGTCCAGGTTCTTGCTCATGGATTTCTTGGCGAAAACCACCGGTACCCGGAAGTAGCGGGCTGTCATGCAGGCAATGGCGATGCCGGAGGCTTCGATGGTGAGGATCCGGGTGATGCCGGCGTCCTTGTAGCGCTCATAAAAGCTTTTTCCGATCTCGTCCAGCAGACCGACGTCCAGCTGATGATTCAGAAAGCTGTCTACCTTCAGGATGTTTCCGGGACGAATCTGACCGTCCTCAACGATACGTTCTTCAAGAAAATTCATGGGTCACCTCATACTCATAGACTCGCGGTTACTTTGTGTACCAGTAACTGTTCAGCACCATATCGCCACAGTGCTGAACAATTACATATCCTATTACAAAAACTCCCCTTTGAAAAGGTGCTAAAACAGAAAGAATCTGTCGGATATTCCGGCAAATCTGTGCTATAATCACGGGATGTAAGTCATTAAAAATGTATTAAGGAGAATTCAGGATATGAAATTAGGTATCGTCGGACTTCCCAACGTGGGTAAGTCAACATTGTTCAATGCCATCACCAAGGCCGGAGCGGAGTCTGCCAACTATCCCTTCTGCACCATTGATCCCAATGTGGGCGTGGTGGCGGTACCGGACGAGCGCCTCAACCTGCTGGCCGAGCTGTATCATTCGGCAAAGCTGACACCGGCGGTGATCGAATTTGTGGATATTGCCGGACTGGTGAAGGGCGCCTCCAAGGGCGAGGGCCTGGGCAACCAGTTCCTCGCCAACATTCGTGAGACCGATGCCATCGTACATGTGGTGCGCTGCTTCGACGATCCCAATGTCATCCATGTGGACGGCTCCGTGGATCCGCTGCGGGACATTGAAACCATCAATCTGGAGTTGATCTTCTCTGACCTCGAGATGCTGGAGCGCCGCATGGCGAAGACCAAGAAGCTGGCCAACAACGACAAGGATGCGAAGGCAGAAATGGCACAGCTGGAGGCGCTTCATGAGCATTTGGAAAGCAATCAGCTGGCCATCACCTATGATGCAGGTGATGATGACAAGAATGCCTTCCTGGACAGCCTGGACCTGCTGACCCGGAAGCCGGTAATCTACGCCTGCAACGTGGCAGAGGAGAGTGTAGCGGATGACGGTGCCTCCAACCCCTATGTGGCCAAGGTACGGGAGTATGCAGAGGCCTCCGGCTCCGGCGTATTCGTCATCAGTGCCCAGATCGAGCAGGAGCTCTCCGAGCTCGAGGACGAGGAGAAGGCAGAGTATCTCGAGTCCATGGGCATGACCGAGTCCGGTCTCGACAAGATCGTGCGGGCCTCCTATGATCTTCTGGGACTCATGTCCTTCCTCACTGCCGGCGAGCAGGAGACCAGAGCATGGACCATCCGGAAGGGCACCAAGGCACCTCAGGCTGCCGGCAAGATCCATTCGGATTTTGAACGGGGCTTCATCAAGGCCGAGGTGGTGAATTACCGGGATCTTCTGGACTGCGGCAGCCTGGCAGCCGCCAGAGAAAAGGGACTTGTCCGCATGGAGGGCAAGGAATACGTGATGCAGGACGGCGACGTGGTGCTGTTCCGCTTCAACGTCTGATTGCCGCATAATTTACAGAAGAACAGCATCAGAATCGTAGCATCTGACACAAGGGATGTATCTCAGCAGAGTTTTTGCAGAGATACATCCTTTTTTTATTTAATCTCCCATTTCGCCTTGACGATTTCTTTTATGAAAGGCATAATGATAGCACGAGTGGGAAAAAGTGGTAGAAAGTGGTAGCGAAGAGATGTTTACGGGTGAATATCATCACAACTTGGATGCAAAGGGGCGAATGATTATCCCGGTAAAGTTTCGCGACGAACTGAACGGTGAGTTTGTGATTACCAGCTCTCTGGACGGCTGTCTCTCCATGTATGCCCCTGCAGAATGGCAGATTCTGGAAAATAAGCTGAATGCCCTGCCCATGACCAATCAGAAGGCCAGAAAGCTGAAGCGTTTCCTCCTGGGAAGTGCCGTGAGCTGTGAGCTGGACAAGCAGGGGAGAATTCTCATTCCCCAGGTGCTGCGGGACAAGATTCAGCTGAAAAAGGACGTCACCCTGGTGGGCGTCGGTGATCATATCGAGATTTGGGCAAGTGAGAAGTGGGAAGAGGAAAATGACTTCTCGGATTCTCTGGAGCTTGCCGAGGATATGGAGGGATTGGGAATTTGACCTTTCAACATTACAGTGTGCTGTTGCAGGAGACCATAGAGGGACTGAAGATACGGCCGGACGGCATTTATGTGGACGGCACCTTAGGCGGCGGCGGACATGCCCTGGAGGCTGCGAAGCAGCTGACAGCAGGCGGACGTCTCATCGGCATCGATCAGGATGCGGACGCCATTCAGGCGGCGACGGCACGGCTTCAGGACTACAGCGACAGAGTCAGCATCGTCCGGAACAACTACGAAAACTTCCACCAGGTTCTTCAGGATTTATCCATAGAAGCAGTGGACGGTATCTACCTCGACCTCGGCGTGTCCAGCTATCAGCTGGATGAAGGCGACCGGGGCTTTTCCTATCGTGTGGATGCACCGCTGGACATGCGGATGGACCAGAGAAATCCCGTGACGGCAGCGGACATTGTCAACGACTACAGCGAGGCAGAGCTGTTTCACATGATCCGGAATTACGGTGAGGATCGCTTTGCCCAGAACATCGCAAAGCACATCGTGGCCTACCGGCAGACGAAGCGCATCGAGAGCACCCTGGAGCTCGCCGACATTATCTCGGGAGCAATTCCGGCCAGAATCCGGGCGACCTCCGGACATCCGGCCAAGCGGACCTTTCAGGCCATCCGCATCGAGCTGAACCGGGAGCTGGATGTACTGGAAAACACGCTGGATCAGATGATCGATGACCTTCGGGAGGGCGGACGCCTCTGCGTCATTACCTTCCATTCGCTGGAGGACCGCATCGTCAAGAACAAGTTCAGAACGGCGGAGAAGCCCTGCATCTGTCCGCCGGAGTTTCCGGTCTGCACCTGCGGACGGAAATCCAAGGGCCGCGTCATTACCAGAAAGCCGATTCTGCCGTCCGCAGAGGAGCTTTCTGAAAACCGGAGATCCCAGAGCGCGAAGCTCCGCATCTTCGAAAAGCATATGGAATAGGGGAAATGAGTATTATGGCCAGGCACGCAGCATTGAAAAGCCGTACATATGTAGATGGGAATACCGTTCGGAAGGCGGTTCCCGCAAGAGCTCTGCCGAAGCGGGTATCCCGCAGCAGAGAAGCGCGGCTTGCGGCCTATCGTCGGCAGCAACAGGAGAGAGAAAAGCTCTACGAGGAGCAGCAGAAGCGGCTTCGTCGGAAGAGCATGGGCATTGACGCCCTGTCGTTGATGGCTCTGTTGCTGGCTTCCGGCGTGACACTGGGGCTTTGCTTCAGCTACATTCAGCTGCAGACAGAAATCAATACCCATATTTCCTCCATTGAGAAGAAGAGCTCGGAGCTGGAGAAGCTGAAGTCGGAGAATGACGCCCTTCAGAGCTCGATCGACACCTCTGTCGACCTGGATGAAGTCTATCGTGTGGCAACACAGGAGCTGGGTATGGTGTATGCAGATCAGGACCAGGTAATTACCTACAGCAAGACGGAAAGCGGGTACGTGAGACAGTATGAGGACATTCCGAAAAACTGATAAACATCGAGAAAAGCGGCGGGCAAAAATCCTGCCGCTTTATATGCAGAAGAAGCTGGCTGTCACACTCAGTGTGATAATGCTGGCTTTCATTGCGCTTATAGCTGTGATTTATCAGCTGGTGCAGAACAACAACGACGACTACAACAAAATTGTCCTTTCTCAGCGGCAGGCGGCCTATGATTCCAGAACGCTGCCGGCAAAGCGCGGGGACATTACGGACCGGAACGGCACGATCCTGGCCACCAGCACCAAGGTTTACAATCTGATTCTGGACCCGAAGGTGATCTACTCCCGGGAGGACGGACGTTATGTGGAGGCCACCATACAGGGACTGGCGGATTACTTCGGCTATGATGCCGCGGAGCTTCGGCAGCTCCTGGAGGAGAGGAAGGACAAGTCCTACATCAAGTACCAGAAGCAGCTGAGCTATGATGACAAGGCGGGCTTCACCAAGTACCAGGAGGAAAAGAACAAGGCCTATGCGAAAAGCGGCGACAACAGCCGCATCAAGGGTGTCTGGTTTGAGGAGGAGTACAAGCGGACCTATCCCTACAATTCCCTGGCCTGCAATGTCATCGGCTTTGCCAGCGGCGACGGCAGCAGCGGCACCGGCGGCGTGGAGCAGTACTATAATGACACGCTGACCGGCACGGACGGCCGGGAGTACGGCTATCTGGATGAAGACACCAAGCTGCAGTCGGTGCTGAAGGAGGCGACGGACGGCAACAGCCTGAAGACCACCATCAACACCAACATTCAGATGTCGGTGGAAAAATATCTGAACGAGTGGCAGACCCAGGACGTGGGCTCCAAGGTGGCTGCCGCCATCGTCATGGATCCGAAGACCGGCGAGGTCCTGGCCATGGGCAGCACCAACCAGTTTGACTTAAACAATCCCCGGGAGCTGGACAGCAGTGTATACACAGATGAGTATCTGATGGAGCTGGGCCGGAAGGAGGCCGTCGGCGTTTACAAGCGGGAAAATCCGGATGCCGAGGAAATCACGGAGGCGGATGTTTCCAAGTATTATACCAATGAGGAGATCAAGTCCTACGGACAGCAGGTGGCCTGGAATCAGGTCTGGCGAAATGTTGTCATCTCCGACACCTACGAGCCGGGTTCCACCTTCAAGCCCTTCACGGTGGCGGCCGCGCTGGAGACCGGCGCCATCACCAAGGACACGATATTCGTCTGTGAAGGCTATGTGGAGCTGAATGACGGTATTCATACCTGGCGGATCAAGTGCCACAACTGGGACGGTGACGGTCCCCTGAATGCGACGGAGGCGCTGATGCGCTCCTGCAACGTGTATCTCATGAACACGGCCTTTGCCCTGGGCAAGGAGAACTTCGTGAAGTACCAGCAGCTCTTCGGCTTCGGCCAGAAAACCGGCATTGACCTGCCCGGTGAGGCGGATACCGCCGGGCTGATCTACACGGCGGATACCCTAGGCAAGACCACTCTGGCCACCAATTCCTTCGGCCAGAACTTCAATGTGAGCATGATCCAGATGGCCAGTGCCTACTGCAGTATCCTGAACGGCGGCTCCTATTACCGGCCCCATGTGGTGAAGGAGATCCTGAACAGCAAGGGCACTGTCATCAAGGAGGTGAAGCCGGAGCTGCTCCGCACCACCGTATCCCAGAGCACAGCGGACTTCCTGAAGGAGGCCCTGTTCCAGACCGTAGAGGGCGGAACAGGAAAGCTGGCCAAGATCCAGGGCTATCACGTGGGCGGCAAGACGGGAACCGCAGAGAAGCTGCCCCGTTCGGCCAAGAATTATCTGGTGTCCTTCTGCGGCTTCGCGCCCATTGAGGATCCGCAGGTGCTGGTGTATGTGATCGTGGATCAGCCGAATCTGCCCGGCGAGGCCCAGGCAACGGCATCCTTCGCCATCAAGATCGAGCAGAAGATCATGAATGACGCACTGCAGTTCCTGAATATTCCGGCGCAGGGAGAAACGGATCCGGAGAATTCCGTCAACAAGGGACTCTCCTCCGGCGCAGAGGGCATCGGCACAGAGACCCTGGGCAGCCAGGCCTCTGATACGGAAGGCACGACGAAGAATGAAAACGGCGAAACTGCGGAGACAGAGACCCGGGAGACGGAGCCCATCAGCGTAGAGAGCGTGGCCTCCGGCGGTGACGACATACCGGAGCTGGCACCCAACGCAGAGTCCTCGGCAGAGGACAGCACAGCGCAGACAACGACAGAAGAGAGTACAGGTGAGTAAACATGAACGTATCTTATTTTGATTTTATCGCGGCATCACTGCTCAGCTTTGTGCTGGCGGTGCTGCTGCTGCCGAAGGCCATTCCCCTTCTGCACCGGCTGAAGTTCGGCCAGGAGGTGCGGGAGGACGGCCCTCAGGCACATCTCAAGAAGCAGGGAACCCCCACCATGGGCGGCATTGTCTTTATCCTCACGATTCTCGTCGTGGGACTGCTGTTTTCCCTGAAGTCCCCGCGGATCCTGCCGGTGCTGTTTCTGACCGTCGGCTTCGGCGTGGTGGGCTTTGTGGATGACTACCTGAAGGTGGTGAAGCACCAGTCCGAAGGCTTCAAGCCGAAGCAGAAGTTTGTCTGCCAGCTGGTACTGACCCTGCTGTTTGCCTTCTACCTGTATCTGTCTCCGGACTATAGCTGTGAGATGCAGATCCCCTTTACGGAGATTCATCTGCAGTTGGGCATCCTGTACATTCCGGCAGTGCTCTTCATCGTGACGGCCACCGACAACGGCTGCAACTTCACGGACGGACTGGACGGCCTCTGCTCCTCCGTGACGGCGGTGATCGCTGCTTTCCTCGCTATGGTGTCCCTGTATTTTGAGGGCGGCGCCCTGTCTCCGGTCTGCGGTGCGGTGCTGGGCAGTCTCCTGGGCTTCCTCTGCTTCAACAGCTATCCTGCGAAGCTCTTCATGGGAGACACCGGCAGCCTGGCCCTGGGCGGCTTCGTGTCGGCAGCAGCTCTGGAAATGAACATTCCCCTGTTTATCCCGATCTTCGCTGTCATTTATCTGATTGAAGTGCTGTCGGTGATCATACAGGTGACTTATTTCAAGAAAACCCACGGCAAACGAATCTTCCGCATGGCCCCCATCCATCATCATTTCGAGCTGGGCGGCTGGTCGGAGACCCGGATTGTAACGGTATTCACAGCGGTGACATTGCTTCTGTGCATGCTGGCCTTTGCCGGCATTCGCTGAGCGCAGGGAGAAAGAAGGAAAGAAAAATGGCTGAGAAAAAGGTGCTGGTGCTGGGAACCGGAAAGAGCGGCATTGCTGCAGCGAAGCTGATTCTGAAAAAGGGAGAGCAGGTGCTGCTCTATGATTCCAATGCAGAGCTGGACGAGGCGAAGGTGCTCGGAAATTTTGCGGCGGACGCCGACATTGCCCTGCTGAAGGGGGCGCTGCCGGCGGAGGCGCTGCGCGGTGTGGACTGCTGCGTGGTGAGTCCGGGCATCCCGCTGGACAAGCCCTTTGTGGAGGCGGTGCGGGCAGCCGGCATTCCCATCTGGGGAGAGCTGGAGCTGGCCTACCGGAATGCGAAGGGCGCCCTCTGTGCGGTGACCGGCACCAACGGCAAGACCACCACTGTGTCCCTGATCGGGGCCATTCTGCGGGCTCATTTTCAGGATGTGCATGTTCTCGGCAATATCGGTGAGCCCTATACGGCAGAGGCCCTGGACATGAAGGACGATTCCGTGACGGTGCTGGAGGTGAGCTCCTTCCAGCTGGAGACCGCGGAGACCTTCCATCCCCGGGTGACCGCCGTCACCAACATTACCCCGGACCATCTGGACCGCCATAAGACCATGGAAAACTACATCGCGGTGAAGGAGTCCATCACAAAGAACCAGACGAAGGACGAGTATGTGGTGCTCAACTACGAGGATCCGGAGCTGCGGAGGTTCGGTGAGGGTAATGCTGTCGGGCCGAAGGTGCTGTGGTTTGCCAGTCTCCATGAGCTGCCCGAGGGACTGTATGTGAAGGATGAGGAGATCCACTACCGTCATGACGGTGCGGATCAGACCCTTTTTAATGTCCATGAAATGCTGTTGCTCGGAAAGCACAATTATGAAAATGTGATGTGTGCCATCGGTGTGACACTGCATATGGGCGTGCCGATGGAGACCATCGTGAAGGTCTGCAAGTCCTTCCAGCCTGTGGAGCATCGCATTGAGTTCGTCCGGGAGCGTCACGGGGTTCGCTATTACAACGATTCCAAGGGCACCAATGTGGATGCGGCGGTACAGGCGCTGCGAGCCATGCCGGGACCGGTGCTGCTCATCGGCGGCGGCTACGATAAGCATGTGTCCTTCGTGGATTGGGTGAAGGAATTTGACGGCAGAGTGAAGAAGCTGGTGCTGCTGGGACAGACCCGGGAGCAGATCGCGGAGACGGCGAGAGCGCACGGCTTTACCGAGATCAGCTTTGCAGAGGACATGGAGGATGCGGTGGCGCAGTGTGCTGCGGCAGCGGAGGCAGGCGACTATGTGCTGCTGAGTCCGGCCTGTGCCAGCTGGGGCATGTTCCCGAATTATGAGGTGCGGGGCAGAATCTTCAAGGATTGCGTGAGGGCGCTTGCAGAGTGAAGACATTGCGGCGACGGGCAGATTAAGGAGGCAAAGTGGAAAGAAAGAAAAAACGAAAGCGGTTTTATGACTACAGCCTCCTGTTTGCGGTGCTGTTCATCACGGGCTTCGGTATGCTGATGATGTATTCGGCTTCCAGTTATTCCGCACAGAACCAGCTGAATAACGCCCAGTACTATCTGCATCGGCAGATGATTTTTGCGGGAGGCGGCATAGCACTCATGCTACTGATTTCCAAGGTGGATTATCATTTTTTGAAGATCAAGGTGATATACCGGGGCTTATATATTCTGGCATGGATTGCCATTATTCTGACCATGCTGATCGGTCTCAGCTCCCATGGCTCGGCGCGCTGGATCAATCTTTTCGGTGTGCGCTTTCAGCCCTCGGAGGTCATGAAGACGGTGATCATCATTGTGCTGGCGGCAAAGATAAATCAGCTGGGCAGCAGACTGGATAACTGGTACGTTTGGATTTTTACCCTTTGCTATGGTGCGGCGCCCTTCCTTTTTACCGCATTGACCAATCTGTCGACGGCACTCATCATCTTGGGAATCACCGGCGTTATGTTGTTCGTTGCCAGCCGGCATTACAAGTTTTTCATATTTTTTGGTTTTGTCGTTGTTGCTATTTATGTAGGTGCGTATCCGCTGGCAAAGCTGTTGTCCAGCGCACACATTTTGCATGAATACCAGCTGACCCGAATCTTCGCCTGGCGGGATCCGTCCAACTACATTGACGATACCTATCAGACCATTCAGGGGCTCTATGCCATCGGCTCCGGGGGCATCTTCGGCAAGGGACTGGGTGAATCCATTCAGAAATTCCTGATTCCGGAGGCCCAGAATGACATGATCTTCACCATCATCTGTGAGGAGCTGGGGCTCTTCGGGGCGGTTTCTCTGATCCTCATTTACGGCTTTATCATCTACCGGCTCTATGACATTGCCAGAAATGCAAAGGATCTCTTCGGCTCCATGCTGGTCATCGGCGTTATGGTACATATCGCTCTGCAGGCCATACTGAACATTGCGGTGGCCACCAATTCTATTCCGAATACCGGCATTACCCTGCCCTTCGTGAGCTACGGCGGTACCTCGCTGGTGTTGCTGCTGGTGGAGTGCGGCATGTGCCTGTCGGTGTCCGGACAGATTGAAGTAGAATAATTCGGCGCATCCGGGAAAGGGGGCAGCGTGTATTTCGACGAAGAAAGAGAAAAAGTGAAGAAGCTGCTCCGCATGGGCATCCTGGTGATTGTGCTGCTCATTGCAGTGATCCTGGCCAGCGCCCGTTTTCAGCGCTACAAGGTCATTGGCAATACCCGTTATACGGAGGAGCAGGTGCTCCAGATGGTATTTTCCGACCGCTGGGACACCAATTCCTTTTATCAGTTTCTGCGGGAGCGCTTTAAAAGCCATAAAACCCTGCCCTTTGTGGAGAAATACGAGCTGCACTGGACGGCACCGCTTTCCATTGAGGTCATCGTCTATGAAAAAAATGTGGTGGGCTATGTGGATTATATGTCCAGCCATATGTATTTCGACAAGGACGGCATCATCGTGGAATCCACGGGGGAACGGCTGGCGGGGATCCCGGAGATCACGGGGCTCAGCTTCGGCTCGATTGTGCTGTACCAGCCGTTGCCGGTGAAGAACAAGGCGGTATTCAACGACATTCTGAATCTGACCGGTGCGCTTTCCAATTATCAGATTCAGTGCGACAGCATACAATATGATGATTTTCTCAATGCCACACTGCGGATCGGTGAACTGAAGGTTTCACTGGGACAGAATGACAACATGGAAATGAAGATCTCGACGCTCAATGACATCCTGCCGAAGCTGGCGGGACGGAAGGGAACCCTGGATCTCTCTACATATGTGGAGCATCCGGACCGGGAGGAGTATATTTTTCATGACGGAAGCTAGGGACGTTGAAAATACGGTGTTGCTATTTTGGCTCGTTCCGAGTATATTTATTTCGCGTGCAGCTATTTACAAATAGAAAAATCTATCTATAATAAAATAGTTCTTTAAGCAAGTTGAATACTTTACAAGGTTATACATATCAGATCTAAGGAGGAGATTATGCTCGAAATTAAACTTCCTGAGTCCGAGGCAGCTGCAAAGATTATTGTGGTTGGTGTAGGCGGTGCAGGCAACAACGCAGTAAACAGAATGGTGGACGAGGGAATCATCGGTGTTGAATTTATCGGTGTCAACACAGATAAGCAGGCTCTCCAGTTCAGCAAGGCTCCCACTGCCATGCAGATCGGCGAGAAGCTGACCAAGGGACTTGGCTGCGGCGGCAGACCGGAGATCGGTACCAAGGCAGCAGAGGAGAGTGCTGAGGACATCACAGCAGCACTGCAGGGTGCAGACATGGTGTTTGTTACCTGCGGAATGGGCGGCGGTACCGGAACCGGTGCGGCACCCGTGATTGCCAGAATCGCCAAGGAGATGGGCATCCTGACAGTCGGCGTTGTGACAAAGCCCTTTAAGTTCGAGGCAAGACAGCGTATGGCCAATGCCCTGAAGGGTATTGAGACCCTGAAGGACTCCGTAGATACCCTGATCGTGATCCCCAATGATCGTCTTCTGGAGATCGTTGACCGCAGAACCACCATGCCGGATGCACTGAAGAAGGCAGATGAGGTGCTGCAGCAGGCCGTACAGGGCATCACAGATCTGATCAATGTGCCCGGTCTCATCAATCTGGACTTCGCCGATGTTTCCTCCGTTATGAAGGACAGAGGCATCGCACATGTCGGCATCGGTAAGGCAAAGGGTGACGAGAAGGCCATCGAGGCAGTGAAGGCGGCCATTTCCTCTCCGTTGCTGGAGACCACCATCGAAGGCGCAAGCGACGTGATCATCAACATTTCCGGCGACATCAGCCTGGTAGAGGCCAACGAGGCTGCTTCCTTCGTGGAGGAGCTGGCTGGTGAGAATGCCAACATTATCTTCGGTGCTATGTATGATGAGAATGCCCAGGATGAGGCAAGCATCACTGTCATCGCCACCGGTATCCGTGATGTGTCCTCCCAGGAGGCTGCACCCAAGAAGCCGGCAGCAGAGACCGCTGCACCCCAGGCCAAGACCCCGCTTCCTTCCTTCCTGACAGGTAATGCAGGCGCTTCTGCTTTCCAGACCCGCCCGACAGCAGCCGTAAATCCGGCACCGGCAGCAGAGACCCCGGCAGCACATACCGAGCCGTCTATGCCGTCCTTCCTGCAGCAGAGTCAGAGACCCCAGGCAGCAAAGGAGATGTCCATTGACATTCCCGACTTCCTGAAAAACAGAAGATAAGCTGTGCGGTAAGCCAAACACAGAAACAATAGGCTATGTCTTTCGGGCATAGCTTTTTGCATGTTTACAGAAATAATGGAGAGGCCCATGGCAAATTTAAAAGAAGAAATCGAGAAGAGACGAACCTTTGCAATCATATCTCACCCGGATGCGGGTAAAACCACACTGACAGAGAAGTTCCTGCTGTACGGCGGCGCCATCAACCTGGCTGGAACCGTTAAGGGTCGGAAGGCCAGCAAGCATGCGGTTTCCGACTGGATGGAGATCGAGAAGGAGAGAGGTATCTCCGTGACCTCCTCCGTGCTGCAGTTCAACTATGAGGGAAAGTGCATCAACATTCTGGATACACCGGGACACCAGGATTTCTCCGAGGATACCTACAGAACCTTGATGGCGGCGGACAGTGCGGTCATGGTCATCGACGGCGCGAAGGGCGTGGAGCCCCAGACCATCAAGCTGTTCAAGGTCTGTGTGATGCGTCACATTCCCATCTTTACCTTCATCAACAAGTTTGACCGTGAGGCCCGGGATCCCTATGAGCTTCTGGACGAGATCGAGGACGTGCTGGGCATCCGCACCTGTCCCGTGAACTGGCCCATCGGCTGCGGCCATAATTTCAAGGGTGTCTTCGACCGTCAGTCCCGCCACGTGGATCTCTTCAAGGCCAATGCCGGCGGCACCAAGGAGGTGGAAACCAGCACCTATACGCTGGAGGATCCGGCGCTTCCGGAGCTTCTGACAAAGGAATATCACGACAAGCTCATGGAGGATCTGGAGCTTCTGGACGGTGCCTCCGACGACTTCGATCAGGAGCGCATCAACAACGGTGATCTGACGCCGGTGTTCTTCGGTTCTGCCCTCACCAACTTCGGTGTGCAGACCTTCCTGGAGCACTTCCTGCGGATGACGCTGCCGCCTCTGCCCCGGAAGTCGGATCAGGGCATCGTGGATCCGGTGGAGGAGAGCTTCTCTGCCTTCGTCTTCAAGATCCAGGCCAACATGGATCCCCGGCATCGTGACCGTGTGGCCTTTATGCGCATCTGCTCCGGCGAGTTCGATGCGGGTATGGAGGTGAACCACATTCAGGGCGGCCGGAAGGTGAAGCTTTCTCAGCCTACCCAGATGATGGCAGATGAGCGGAAGATTGTAGAAAAGGCCTATGCCGGAGACATCATCGGTATCTTTGATCCGGGCATCTTCTCCATCGGCGATACCCTGGAGCTTTCCAACAAGAAGTTCCGTTTTGAGGGTATCCCGACCTTCGCACCGGAGCACTTCGCCCGGGTGCGGCAGATCGATACCATGAAGCGGAAGCAGTTCCTGAAGGGCGTTTCCCAGATTGCGCAGGAGGGTGCCATCCAGATCTTCCAGGAGTACCATACCGGTATGGAGGAGATCATCGTGGGCGTTGTGGGTGTCCTGCAGTTTGAGGTACTGACCTATCGCCTGAAGAATGAGTATAATGTGGATGTCCGCATGGAGGTGCTGCCTTATGAGTACATCCGCTGGATCAAGAACTGGACCGAGGTGGATGTGGAGCATATCGAGGGTACCTCGGATATGAAGCTCGTGAAGGACCTGAAGGACCAGCCGCTGCTGCTCTTTGCGCATGAGTGGTCTGTGGGCATGGTGCTGGATCGGAACAAGGGACTGGAGCTGACAGAGTTTTCGAAGTAATATCAGCCAATGGGCTTAGCGGAAAAGGAGGATTTGTCATGAATGAGAAGGTAAATGCGTGGCTGGATGCCCATCAGGCAGAGCTTTTGAAGGATATTGCGGATTTCTGCGCCATTCCCTCGGTGAAGGGCGAGGCGGAGCCGGGAATGCCCTTCGGCAAGGGCCCTTGTGAGGCACTGCAGTTCGGCGCGGCACTTTGTGCGCGCTATGGCTTTGCCGTGAAGAATTACGACAACTATGTGGCAGCGGCGGACCTCGATCAGAGCCTGCCCCGGTCTCTGGATATCCTGGCCCATACCGATGTGGTGCCGGCCGGAGAGGGCTGGACCGTGACGGAGCCCTTCAAGGTAGTGGAGAAGGACGGCCGTCTCTACGGCAGAGGCACCTCTGACGACAAGGGACCGCTGCTTTGCTCCCTTTATGCCATGCGTGCCATTAAGGAATGCGGCATTCCGCTGAAGAAGGGCGTTCGTCTCATCATGGGCGCCGATGAGGAATGCGGCTCCGAAGACATTGCCTACTATTATCAGCAGGAGCCGGAGGCGGAGATGACCTTCTCTCCGGACGGTGAGTTCCCCCTCATCAATATCGAGAAGGGACAGTTCAAGGGTACTGTTTCCAAGCGTTTTGCGGAGAATACCGCAGTGCCTCGGCTGCTTTCTCTGGAGGCCGGTGTGGCGCTGAATGCGGTGCCCCAGAAGGCAGTGCTTCGTTTTGAGGGCCTTGCGCTTGAGAGCGAGGCGGTGCAGCAGGCCATTGCGGAAATCGAGAGCCTCTGCGGAGTGAAGTGCGAGATCCGCGGTGAAGACCAGGTCATTGTCTGGGGCGTTTCTGCCCATGCCTCCACACCGGAGACCGGAAAGAATGCGGGCCTTGCAGCCGTTCTGCTGACACTGAAGCTGCCCCTGCAGGATTCTGAAATGCTGCAGCAGCTTCGGAAGCTGCCGGTGCTTTTCCCTTACGGCGTGACCGACGGCTCCGGTCTCGGCATCAAAATGGAGGATGCGGAGTCCCATGATCTGACCTGCACCCTGGATCTCTATCATATTGCAGTGGACGATATGGAATTTAGTTTCGACGCCCGTACCCCGGTGATGGCCAACAAGGAGAACTGCGAGGATGCGGCGAAGGCAGCGGCAGAGGCAGCCGGCTTCGACTTCAGCACCCCGGGCATGATTCCGCCGCATCGTGTGGCAGGGGATTCGGCTTTTGTGAAGACCCTGCTGAAGGCCTATGAGGATGTGACCGGCCTGCAGGGGGAGTGCCTCGCCATCGGCGGCGGCACCTATGTGCACCATATCGAGAACGGCGTGGCCTTCGGTGCTGTGCTGCCGGGCATTGACACCCGGATGCACGGTGCGGATGAGTTCTTCGACATCGACAACATCATGTTGGCCGCAAAGGTCTATGCGGAAGCCATTCTGGCGCTGTGCGGCTGAGGCTGGGGGAAAAAACAGTGAGCGAAAACTACATTATCCAGCTGAAAAATATGGGAAAGGTCTTTAAGACCGGATCCGGTGAGGTACTGGCCCTCGATGACATTAACCTGGACATCCGGGAGGGAAGCATTCAGGGCATCATCGGTCTGTCCGGTGCGGGAAAGTCCACCCTGGTGCGCTGCATCAACTATCTGGAGGTGCCCACCAGCGGACAAGTGCTTTTCGAGGGTAAGAGCCTGGGATCCCTGAAGGGGGCAGAGCTTCGGGAGGTGCGCCGGAAAATGGGCATGATCTTCCAGCAGTTCAACCTTCTGGATCAGCGGAACCTGCTCAGGAATGTGACATTTCCTTTGGAAATCGCCGGAACAGACCGGAAGGAAGCCGAGAAGCGGGCCATGGAGCTTCTGGAGCTGGTGGGGCTTGCGGAGCGGGCGAAGAATTATCCCGCGCAGCTTTCCGGCGGACAGAAGCAGAGAGTGGCCATCGCCAGAGCCCTGGCCACCAATCCGAAGCTGCTGCTCTGCGATGAGGCCACTTCAGCACTGGATCCGAAGACCACCAAGCAGATCCTGGCGCTTCTGAAGAAGATCAACCAGGAAATGGGGGTTACCGTCATTGTCATCACCCACCAGATGTCGGTGATTGAAGCCATCTGCGATGAGGTGGCCATCATTGACCACTCCCATATTGCGGAGGCAGGGCCGGTGACGGAGGTCTTCAGCAACCCGAAGACGGAGATCGGCCGGAAGCTGATTCTGGGAGACGGTGCCGGTGAGGTGCATTTCGGCAACAACCGGAAGATCCGCATTGTCTTTGACGGACAGAAGGCCCACGAGCCCATCGTGTCGGATATGATTCTGACCTGCAAGGCCCCGGTGAACATCCTTTTCGCCAACACCAAGCAGGTGGAGGACCAGGCCGTGGGACAGATGCTGCTGGAGCTGCCGGAGACTCAGGATGAGGCCGAGCGTATCACCCATTATCTGCGGGCCAGAGGCATTCGCTTCGAGGAGGTGAAGTAAATGACGGATATGATCAGTATGTATTTGGAGGAGAGCTGGGCAACGATCTATATGACCCTGATCTCCAGCGCCATCTCCTATCTCATCGGCATTCCGCTGGGCGTGATCCTGGTGGTGACGGATCGGGACGGCATCGCCCCCTGCCGGCCCTTGCATACGGTGCTTGGCATTTTTATCAATATTTTCCGCTCCATCCCTTTCCTGATTCTGCTGGTGATGGTGCTGCCGATCACGAAGTTCCTGGTGCATACCACCCTGGGACCGAAGGCCATCATTCCGCCGCTGATTTTCGCCAGCGCCCCCTATATCGGACGTATGGTGGAGTCCTCTCTGAAGGAGGTCAGCGCCGGTGTCATCGAGGCGGCGAAGTCCATGGGCGCATCCAACTGGCAGATCATCTGGAAGGTGCTGATTCCGGAGGCCAAGCCGAGTCTCTTGGTGGGCGCGGCCATCTGCATCACCACCATCCTTTCCTATAGTGCCATGGCCGGCTTTGTCGGCGGCGGCGGACTGGGCGCCATTGCCCTGAACTACGGCTACTATCGTTATAAGACGGACATCATGCTGATTGCCGTGGCCGTGCTGGTCATCATCGTGCAGATCATTCAGGAGTTCTGGATGCGGCTGTCGAGGGCGACGGACAAGCGGGCGAGGTAAATTCAGTAACTCTCCTACAGGGATGTGGGATGTAGTATACATATAATGTCTCCCACGGAGACAGAAACGAGGAGGAAACAATTATGAAGAAACTTTCACTGGTACTGACAGCCGCTCTGGCTGCAGGCGCACTGGCTGGCTGCGGCAGCAGCACCACAGCCACCACAGCGGCAGCAGAGACCACAGCTGCTGCTGAGGAGACCACAGCTGCTAGCGAGGAGACCACAGCTGCTAGCGAGGAGACCACAGCTGCCGCAGAGGAGAACACAGAGTCTGTATCCATCAAGATCGGTGCATCTCCCAGCCCCCATGCTGAGATTCTCGAGGCCGCAAAGGAAGCCCTGGCAGCCAAGGGCGTAGACATTGAGGTGGTGACCTACAATGACTATGTACAGCCGAACCTGGCAGTAGAGAACGGCGAGATCGAGGCCAACTACTTCCAGCACCAGCCGTATCTTGACGATTTCAATGCAGAGAACGACACCCACATCGTATCTGTGGGCACCATCCACTATGAGCCGTTCGGCATCTATGCCGGCAAGAGCTCTGACCTTTCTGACATCCAGGACGGTGCACAGATCGCAGTTCCGAACGATACCACCAACGAGGCAAGAGCCCTGCAGCTGCTTCAGGCCAACGGCATCATCACACTGAAGGACGGCGCCGGTCTCACAGCCACCAAGCAGGATATCGTAGAGAACCCGCACAATGTGGAGATTCTTGAGGTTGAGGCTGCCCAGATCCCGAGATCCGTGGATTCTGTAGACTTCGCCTGCATGAACGGAAACTATGCCATCGAGGCAGGCTTCAAGCCGTCAGACGCACTGGCACAGGAGGCTTCTGATTCCGAGGCTGCGCAGACCTACGGCAATGTTGTGGCTGTGGCTGAGGAGAACAAGGACGCTGCATGGGCAAAGACCCTTGTAGAGGTTCTGAAGTCTCAGGAGATCAAGGATTACATCACCTCCACCTATGAGGGCGGTGTGGTTCCGATGGACTAATCGGCAGTAGTTGCGATTGTTTCTGCAGACAGGAGAAGAAATCATGTATCAGGGAAACGGCATGCAGCCGCCGAAGCGGAAGAAACGAAAGGACAATCGGGTTGAGCTCGACGGGAAGCGCGTGTCGAAGTACGCCCTGAAGCAAATGTCGGCGGAGGCGGAGGATGCGGAAGCGTCCGAGGCATCGGATTCCGCAGCAGAAGCGGAGGTGAAGGCGGCAGTGCCGCAGCGGGAGCCCGGCGAGAAGCGCCCGGACTATCGTTATGAGGACTGTCGCGAGAGCTTCCCCTGTGCGCATTGCGGGAAAATGCTTTCACCGGAGGGCGCAGGCTCGGGGCACCGGAATCATTGCCCCCACTGCCTGCACAGCCTTCACGTGGACAATGTACCGGGAGACCGGGGCAGCGACTGTCATGGAGACATGGAGCCCATCTCCGTCTGGGTACGGGACGATGGGGAATGGGCGCTCATCCATCGCTGCCGGAAGTGCGGCAAGCTCAGCTCCAACCGGGTGCTGGCGGATGACAACCCTATTCTGCTCATGTCTCTCGCGGTGAAGCCGCTGGCAAATCCGCCGTTTCCGCTCCAATATTTGGAGGATTTTTCCAAACTTTCTTAAAGTTTTGTGTCCTGGTTGAAATTCCGCAGAATGCGGTGGTATCATTATTCGTCAGATGGGATCGGCAGTATGGGATACCCATTCGACGACCTGGCGGCAATCGTATCGAAGGCTTTGCTGTGGCAAGGCCTTCTTTGTTATATTACACGAAAGGCACAAGATGAAGCGGATTTTCAAGCTGATCAAAAAATACAGGCATGCCTGGATTCTTTCCTATATGCTGGTCTATATGGCCTGGTTCCAGTCTCTGGAGCAGGGCGTCACGGTCCAGACCGGGTATCACATCATGCATACCCGTTTGGATGATATGATTCCCTTCTGCGAATACTTCGTGGTGCCCTATTTCCTCTGGTTTGCCTATATCTTCTGCGGCGGACTCTTCTTCCTGCTGAAGAACAAGGATGACTTTTACCGGGTCTGCGCCTTCCTCTTCAGCGGCATGACCATTGCCCTGCTGATCTGCTCCTTCTATCCCAACGGTACGGATTTCCGCCCTGTCGTCGACGCCGGGAAGAACATCTTCACGCGGCTTGTGGCTTGGCTCTACCAGACGGATACCTGCACCAATGTTTTTCCGAGCATTCACTGCTACAATTCCATCGGCATGCACATCGCCATCAGCCGAAGCCATGAAATCGAGCAGCTTCGTTACGGACGGCAGCTGAAGGCCGCGTCCTTCGTGCTGGCGGTGCTGATCTGTCTGGCAACGCTGTTCCTGAAGCAGCATTCTGTCCTGGATGTGGCGGGGGCCATCATTCTGGCAAGTATCATTTATGGTTTCGTCTACGGCTATCCGGCCTTTGCCAAGGATGCCGAGACCCTGCGGATATAAAGGTGAGCTATGGCATATTGGGGAAATGCTTTCGGTCACTTCTGTACCATCAATCGCCACAAATGGGAGGTCATGAAAAACTGCTTTCGGGTGGGACTCTATCGCCAGGGACTGCTGCATGACCTTTCCAAATACAGCTGGTCGGAATTTCGCACGGGGGTGCATTATTTCGACGGACACCTGAGCCCGAATTCTGTGGAACGGGTCAGGACCGGGGTTTCTCCGGCCTGGCTGCATCATAAGGGACGGAACAAGCATCATTATGAGTACTGGATCGACTACGATATACAGCATCCCGGTGAGCTCTGCGGCTGCCGTATGCCCTATCGCTATGTGGCGGAAATGTTCTGCGACCGGGTAGCGGCCTCTAAGGTCTACAAGGGAAAGGATTACAATGATGCCTGCCCCTGGGAGTATTTTCAGCCCACCCGGGGCTCCCGCTATCTGCATCCCGAGACGGAGAAGGAGCTGACGACGCTGCTTCTGAAGCTGAAGGAGGAGGGAGAGGAGGCTGCCTTTTCCTATCTTCGTCGTGAGGTACGCCGCCGGAAACGGGAAAAGAAATTCTTTTGAAAAAGTTCTTGACTTTTTCTTCCGGATGACTATAATACTTATTGTGTCTTGAAAAAGGCCGTGTGCATGCGTAGCTCAGCTGGATAGAGCGTCTGGCTACGGACCAGAAGGTCGCGTGTTCGAATCATGTCGCATGCATTGCAGCCGATCGGAGGAATCCGATCGGCTGCTTTTTTAGTCCAGAATGGGCTTCGCGGCAGCTTGGCTGACGGGTGCCCATTCTGGACGGAGGCGAGTCACTTTATTTATATGCAATAAAGAAGGCTTTGCTCACGCAAAGCCTGTTATACGCTCGGATTCATCTCGAGCTGGAAGCTCGAGATGAACTCGCTTGCGCGAGCAACTTCCCTTCGGAAAGTTGTCAGATCGCTCCGAAGTTTGCCTGATGCAAACTTCTCCACTGTCGCGTCAGCGACAGTCCTTCATATCCATATCCTTCCCATCACTCTTGATCAGGTCCGAGAGCTTATACCGGTTCACCACCTCATAAATCGCATTGTCGATTTCCTTATACAGCGGAAAGGTGGGGCAGTGGGCGGCCTTGCTGCAGGTCTGAGCCCCGGCCTTCACGCAGTCCACCGGCGCCAGGGTTCCCTCCGCGGCATCCAGAATGTCGCCCACACTGATCTCCGTGACGGGCTTCGTGAAAAGATAGCCGCCCCGGGCACCCCGGATGCTCTTCAGAAAGCCGGCCTTCACCATCAGCGCGATGATCTGCTCCAGATACTTGACAGAAAGACCCTGACGATCGGAAATCTCCTTGATGGAGACCGGTGTGACGCCGTCGCTGTTCTGGGCGATATCAATGAGTGTGGTCAGGGCATAACGGCCTTTGGTGGAAATCATCATTCTGGGCTCTTTCCCGGGAGGTCGAATCGACGACATTTCCCTAAAAAACAGATCTTGTAAAAAAGTATTTAAGCTATATCCTAGCATGATACTAGACATTATTCAAGGGAAATTCGGGCTTGTATTTTTGCATAAACAAAGTTGAGAACCACTATTGTTTTATATGGAATACATACGAAAAATCACGCTTCTGACGGGTTGACACAACTAACCGCGCAGAGTATACTGCAAACGCTGATAGATATTTAACAAAGTTTTCGGCGGGACATCAATTTCAGGGAGTGAAGAAGTTTGCATCAGGCAAACTTCGTAACGAACAGACAACTCCCGATTTATGGGGAGGGAGTTGCTCGCGAAAGCGAGTTCGTTGAGAGCGACAGGCTCGAGACGAATCCCGTGGAGTTGGATGTCGGCCGACAAAATTGCATGGAGGATGTGCAAGATGAACATGAGAGAGGAATGGAGAGGCTTCAACCGCGGACATTGGGTATCTGATGTCAATGTAAGAGCTTTTATTCAGGACAACTACACACCGTATGAGGGTGATGCGTCATTCCTGGAGGCACCGACTGAGGCCACTGAGCAGCTTTGGAACGAGGTTCAGAGACTGCAGAAGGAAGAGAGAGCAAAGGGCGGCGTTCTGGATATGGAGACCAAGGTGGTTTCCGGTATCAACGCTTACGGCGCTGCTTACATCACTGAGACTTCCAAGGACATCGAGAAGGTCGTTGGTCTGCAGACTGACAAGCCGCTGAAGAGAGCTTTCATGCCTTACGGCGGAATCAAGATGGCTGAGCAGGCTTGCACAACCTACGGCTATACACCGGATGAGGAGCTGCACAAGATCTTCACAGATTATCATAAGACACACAACCAGGCTGTATTCGATGCTTATACACCGGAGATGAAGAAGTGCCGTCACGCAAAGATCCTGACAGGTCTTCCCGATACCTACGGCAGAGGCCGTATCGTGGGCGACTACAGAAGAGTGGCTCTGTACGGTATCGACTTCCTGATCGAGCAGAAGCAGGCTGATCTGGCCAACTGCGGCTGCGGCATCATGGTTGATGATGTGATCCGTCAGAGAGAAGAGATCGCTGAGCAGATCAGAGCTCTCCGTCAGATGAAGGTTATGGCTGCTGATTACGGCTATGACATCTCTGTTCCGGCTAAGAACGCACACGAGGCTGTACAGTGGCTGTACTTCGGCTACCTGGCTGCCATCAAGACACAGAACGGTGCTGCTATGTCCGTTGGCCGTGTTTCTACTTTCCTGGATATCTACATCGAGAGAGATCTGAAGGAAGGCACTCTGACTGAGAAGGAAGCACAGGAGCTCGTTGACCACTTCGTTATGAAGCTCCGTATGGTGAAGTTCGCACGTATCCCGTCCTACAACCAGCTGTTCTCCGGTGACCCGGTTTGGGCTACCCTCGAGGTCGGCGGTATGGGTCAGGACGGCCGCTCCATGGTAACAAAGAGCGATTACCGTTTCCTGCACACTCTTGAGAACATGGGACCGGCTCCGGAGCCGAACCTGACTGTGCTCTATACCAAGAGACTGCCTGAGAACTTCAAGAAGTACGCTGCCAACATCTCTGTAACCACATCCTCCATCCAGTACGAGAACGATGATGTGATGAGACCCATCTGGGGCGATGACTACTCCATCTGCTGCTGCGTATCTGCTACACAGACCGGTAAGGAGATGCAGTTCTTCGGTGCCCGTGCAAACCTGGCTAAGTGCCTTCTGTACGCAATCAACGGCGGCGTAGACGTGAAGACCAGAGAGCAGATCGGACCTGAGTACAAGCCCATCACTTCCGAGTACCTTGACTATGATGAGGTTATCGAGAAGTATGACAAGATGATGGATTGGCTGGCAGGCGTTTACGTAAACGTTCTGAACCTGATCCAGTACATGCACGACAAGTACTACTATGAGGCTGCTGAGATGGCCCTCATCGATACCAACGTTCGCCGTACCTTCGCAACCGGTATCGCAGGCTTCTCACATGTAGTAGACTCCCTGTCCGCAATCAAGTACGCAAAGGTTAAGACTGTTCGTGATGAGACCGGCATCGTAGTGGATTACGAGGTTGAGGGTGACTTCCCTCGTTACGGAAACGATGACGACCGTGCCGATGATATCGCTGTGAAGCTGCTGAAGACCTTCCTGGACAAGATCAGCAAGTACCACACCTACAGAGATTCCGAGCCGACAACCTCTATCCTGACCATCACCTCCAACGTGGTTTATGGTAAGGCTACCGGTGCTATGCCGGATGGACGTAAGGCCGGCGAGCCTCTGTCTCCGGGAGCTAACCCTTCCTACGGTGCAGAGAAGAACGGTCTGCTGGCTTCCCTGAACTCTGTTGCTAAGCTGCCTTACGAGTATGCTCTGGATGGTATTTCCAATACCCAGACCATCAACCCGTCTGCACTTGGCCACAACGAGGAAGAGGAGACCAACACTCTGGTTCGTGTTATGGACGGCTACTTCTCCAAGGGCGCACATCACCTGAACGTCAATGTCTTCGGCGTAGAGAAGCTGAAGGACGCTATGGAGCACCCGGAGAAGCCGGAGTATGCAAACTTCACCATCCGTGTATCCGGATATGCTGTAAAGTTCATCGATCTGACAAAAGAGCAGCAGCTTGATGTTATCGCAAGAACTGAGCATAAGTCCCTGTAAGTTTCAGAGACGAAATGAAGCGAAGGAGCCGCTGCGTATGCAGCGGCTCCTTTC